>JAYNJY010000033.1:0-17769 GCA_038110665.1 Rhodospirillaceae bacterium
TCGTAATAGAGAAAGCCGCCGTGGCTCGGCGTGCCAGTGCCGGGCGCGATCGAGGGGTCGAAGCCGTCGATGTCGATGGTGAGGTAGTAGCGCACGTCCTTGGGGATGCGCGCGACGACGGCGTCGCGTCCCAACCGGCGCACGTCACGGACCGAGAGGATGTCGGAACCCGCCTTCCGCGCCGCCTCGTAGTCCGAGCGGTTCGACGAAGAGACGTTGCGGATGCCGAGCTGGGTCATGCCGGTGACGTGCTTCATCTCGGAGGCGCGCCTGAGCGGGTTGCCGTGGCCGTACATGACGCCGTGGCGTGAGTCGACGAAATCGAGATGCGCGTCGATGTGGACGATATGCACCGGCGCCTCGCCGTCGAAGGCGCGAATGCAGGGGATGTGCACGCTGTGGTCGCCACCGAGCACCACCGGCAGCGCCTTGGCGGCGAGGATCTTGCGCACGCCGAGCTCGATGTTGGCGTGGCTCTTCGTGGTGTCGGTATGGACGATGTCGGCGTCGCCGATGTCGACGATGGTCACCTTGTCGGTCGGCAGGTAGGTGACGTCATCCTCGAAGTCGAAGGCGCCGCCGTGGCCGAAGGAGAACAGGGTGGAGGCCTCGCGGATGGCGCGCGGGCCGAAGCGCGCGCCGGCGCGGTATTGCGTGCCCATGTCGAAGGGCGCGCCGAGGACGGCGGCATCGGCCTCGATGGCGTCCCAGTCGAGCACCGGCGGCTGCTTGGCGAAGGTGCAGTGGCCGACGAAGGGAAGATTGAGCCGGCCCTTTTCGTAACCGTGATCGGCCATGGTTCTGGTTCCTTTCGTCTTTTCGGGCCGTTATTGCGGCGCGCCGAACCGGATCACGGCGACGGCGGCGACGAAGGCGCCGTTGATCAGGTTGGCGGTGACGTAGAGTTGCAGGGCGCGGCGCATGTCTCCGACCGTGGCGCGGGCGCGGCCGTCGCCGATCCAGGGATCGTCGACGACGTGGCCGGTGTAGCGGCGCGGACCGGCCAAGGCGAGGCCGAGCGCGCCGGCCATCGGCGCCTCGGCCCAGCCGGCATTGGGCGAGCGGTGCTGGGAGGCATCGCGCAGCATCACCTTGAAGGCGCCCTTGGCGTCGGCGCCGGGCTGGAAGATGGCGGCCAAGGCGATGAACAGGCCGGCCAGCCTTGCCGGGATCAGGTTCAGGACGTCGTCGAGCCTGGCCGCCGCCATGCCGAAATGGCGGTAGCGCGCGTTGTTGTGGCCGATCATCGAGTCCATGGTGTTGACCGCCTTGTAGATGGCGATGCCGGGCAGGCCGAACAGCACGTACCAGAACACCGGCGCGACGACGCCGTCGGCGAAGTTCTCGGCCAGGCTCTCGATGCCGGCACGCGCCACGCCGTGCTCGTCGAGTTGCGCCGGGTCGCGCCCGACGATGGCGGAGACCGCTTTGCGGCCCGCCTCCAGGTTGTCGTCGAGGCCGGCGATCACGGCCAGCACGTGGTCGTAAAGGCTGCGCGACGCCAACAGCGTCACCACCAGCACCAGCTCGAGCGGCCAGCCGAACGGGTGGGTATGCGAGATCCAGCCGATCGGCGCCGTGATGGCGCCGACCAGGGCGATGATGAACAGAACCACCAGCCCGCCGCGCACCAGCCGGTCGATGTCGCCGCGGCTGTCGCGGTTGAGCTTGCGCTCAAGCGTCTCGATGACGCCGCCGAGCCAGGCGACCGGATGCTTGATGCGCCGGTAGATGAATTCCGGGTCGCCCATGTAGGCGTCGATCAGCATGGCGATGAGCAGCAGCACCAGCGGGTCGAGCCCCGCGTGCGCGCCCGGACCCGCCTGCCAGCCCTCGCCCCAGGGTGAGAAACCGAACATGGCCCGAGAATGCAGGCGCACGCGTTCGGCCGTCAACACCCGCTCATGTTTGGTTAACAAATCATCCTGTATTTTCAGAGCGCTTATGGAGTACCAATAGGCATAGAACTGAAGGACGCAGGTGCCGCGCTGCTCGACGCATTGGCACGCTTTTTCGCCGTGATGCCGACCTGGATGCTGGTCCTGGTGGTGTTCATCGTCGCCGTGGTGTTCGGCTTGCTCGTCGGCATCGCGGTGGCGCGCGGCCGCGGCGCGCCGCGCGCGAGCGCCGCCGAGGCCGCAACGGTGGCACCGGTCAGGAAGGCATTGCCGCCGCCTGAGAACCCGGCCGCGCTCAACAACCTGGCGCTGCTCTATAAGAAGCAGGGCAACCTGGAGGCGGCCGAACCGCTGTTGAAGCGCGCGCTCGAAATCAAGGAAAAGAACTTCGATCCCGGCCACCCGAGCCTGGCGGCCGGGCTCAAGAACTACGCCTCGGTGCTGAAGGGCCTCGGCCGCGAGGAAGAGGCGGCGGCCTACGAACGCCGCGCCACGACGCTGCCGCCGGCGCGCCGCACCGCCGCCGAATAGCCCCATGCGTCCGCCGCCGGACGGGATTTCCCGCAGGGGTCTTTTCCCATCGGTTCAATGATGTATAGTCCGCCCTGTCGTAGCGCGCGATGGAGGCCATGACCAGCGCGCGGGACGGCGGCCGGCGCTTCGACCTTTCGTGATTGGGGGGGAGTAGCGGTCATCCGAAACGCTCGAAGGCAAGGACCAGGCGCATGACGGACGATTTCGCCGTAATGATTTGCGGCCACGGCTCGCGTGATGACGCTGCCATCGAAGAATTCAATTCCCTCGCGGTGCATTTGCAGAGCCGACTGCCCGGGCTCGATGTCGAGTCGGGCTTTCTCGAATTCGCCAAGCCGGTGATCCGCACCGGGCTCGACAAGCTCAAGGAACGCGGCGCCAAGAAGATCGTCTGCCTGCCCGGCATGCTGTTGGCTGCCGGCCACGTGAAGAACGACCTGCCGTCCGAGATCAACAACTTCGGTGCCGAGAACCCGGGCATCGAGATGGTGTTCGGGCGCGAGCTGGCGATCGATTCGAAACTGCTCAAGGCGGCGCGCCAGCGCATCGAGGAAGCCGAGCGCAACGCCGGCGGCGGCGTCAGCCGCGAGGACACGCTGTTGATGGTGGTCGGGCGCGGCACCAACGATTCCGACGCCAACTCCAACGTTTCCAAGGTGGCGCGCATGCTGTGGGAAGGCATGGGCTTCGGCTGGGCCGAGGTGAGCTATTCCGGCGTCGCCTTTCCGATCGTTAACCAGGGCTTAGAGCGCGCGCTCAAGCTCGGCTACAAGCGCATCATCGTGTTCCCGTACTTCATGTTCACCGGCATCCTGGTCCGGCGTATCTACAGCTGGGCCGATGAGGCCGCCGCCGCCAATCCCGGCGTCGAGATCGTCAAGGCGAGCTACCTGAACGACCACGACGAACTGATCGATTGCTTCCTTGACCGCATCACCGAGGCGCTCGAGGGCACCAACACCATGAACTGCCTCTTGTGCAAATACCGCGAGCAGATCATCGGCTACGAGCGCGACCAGGGCGCGGCGCAGATCGGCCATCATCACCATGTCGTCGGCATCGGCACCGACGGCCACGGCGCCGCCGACCACGGCGTGCATCACGGCCATGGCTATCATCATCACCATGATCATGGCCACGATCATCATCACGATCATGGGCATCACCACGACCATGGCCACGATCACGGGCACGGCCATGGTCGTGGACACGGCAAGGACGACTAGGAGAGGTTCGTCATGCCCGGGCTCGACCCGGGCATCCACGATTTCGCGGTGGTGGCGAACGAGTCGTGGATTGCCGGGCCAAGCCCGGCAATGACGCGGGAGAAAGCGAAGCCAAGGCAATAGCCATGTTCGACTACATCCGCGATCCAGCCGAAATCTACCGGCGCTCGTTCGAGACGTTGCGCGCCGCGGCCGATCTGACGCGTTTTCCCGCGAACCTCGTGCCGATGGCCGAGCGCCTGATCCACGCTTGTGGTCAGCCTGAAATCGCCAAGGACATTGCCTGGGGCGGCGATCCGGCCGGCGCGGCGCGTGCCGCGCTTGATGCCGGACGGCCGATCCTGGCCGATGCGGAGATGGTCGCCGCCGGCATCATGAAGGCACGATTGCCGGTCGGGAACGCGGTTCTCTGCACGCTCAACGACGCTGAGACGCCGGGCCTGGCCCTGGCCATGGCGTCGACGCGCTCGGCCGCCGCGGTCGAGCGCTGGCGGCCGCACCTCGAAGGCGCCGTCTGCGTCTTCGGCAACGCCCCGACGGCCTTGTTCCGGCTCCTGGAACTGCTCGCCGAGGGCGCGCCGCGACCGGCTGCGATCCTCGGCTTTCCGGTCGGATTCATCGGCGCCGCCGAATCGAAGGAAGCACTCATCGCTCACGCCGGCGACATCCCGTTCGTCACGCTGAAGGGGCGCCTGGGCGGCAGCGCCATCGCGGCGGCGGCGGTCAACGCGCTCCTGGTGGAGGTGCGATGAGCCCGGACCGCAAGGCCCCGCGCGCGCCATGGTTGACCATCGTCGGCATCGGCGAGGATGGGCTTGATGGCTTGTCGGCCGAGGCGCTGGCGGCGGTCGAGGCCGCGGAAGTGCTGGTCGGCGGCGAGCGCCACCTGGCCAAGGCGGCCGGTTCGAACGCGCTCAAGATGGGTTGGGGCAAGGACTTCGAGGCCGGTGTCGAGGCGATTCGCGCGCACGAAGGCAAGCGCATCGTCGTGTTGGCGTCGGGCGACCCCATGCACTACGGCGCCGGGGCCACGCTGGTGCGGCGCTTCGGGCTGGGCGCGCTCAGGATCATTCCGACGCCAGGCGCCTTCTC
This sequence comes from Rhodospirillaceae bacterium, assembly GCA_038110665.1. Lineage (GTDB taxonomy): Bacteria > Pseudomonadota > Alphaproteobacteria > Rhodospirillales > Casp-alpha2 > TMED8. The sequence goes on from JAYNJY010000033.1 coordinate 4,751, forward strand.
ACTCGCGGCCGCGCGCATGGGCTGGTCTTTGCCCGACGTCACCTGCCTCACCGTGCACGGCCGCGCGCTCGAGCGGGTCAACCTGCATCTCGCGCCGGGTGCGCGCATGATCGTCTTGAGCTGGGATGGCCGCACGCCGGGCGAGTTGGCCGCGTTGCTCGCCGCCAAGGGTTACGGCGAAAGCCGCATCCAGGTGTTCGAACACATGGGCGGCGCCGACGAACGCCACGTCGAGGGCACTGCCGTCGCCTGGCCGAGGGGCGAAATCGCCGCGCTCAACACCGTCTGCGTCGAATGCGTCGCCGGGCCCGATGTGCGCGCATGGTCGCGTGCGCCGGGTCTCTCCGAGGACGCCTTCGCGCACGACAACATGATCACCAAGCGCGAGGTCCGCGCCGTGACGCTGGCCCTGCTCGGCCCGCTTCCGGGCGAGACACTCTGGGACATCGGCGCCGGCAGCGGCACCGTCGCCGTCGAGTGGCTCAGGCTCGAGCCGCATGCCCGCGCCGTCGCCATCGAGCGCGACGCCACACGCCTCGCCAACATCCGCGCCAATGCCGGCGCGCTCGGCGTGCCGGAACTCGAGATCGTCGAGGGCAGCGCGCCGGAAGCGCTGGCTGGGATCGGAGGTGCGCCCGATGCCGTCTTCGTCGGCGGCGGCGTCTCCGACATGGCGGTGCTCGACGCCGCCTGGAAACATTTGAAACCCCGCGGCCGGCTGGTCGCCAACGCGGTCACGCTCGATGCCCAGGAGGCGTTACTCGCCTTCCGCAAGGTGCATGGCGGCGAACTTTCACGCATCTCCGTGGCGCGCGAGGGCGCGGTCGGGCGCTTGGCCGGATTCCGCCCGGCTATGGAGGTATGGCAGTTGCGAATGGAGAAATCATGAGCGGCACGCTTTTCGGCCTGGGCGTCGGCCCCGGCGACCCCGAACTGATCACCTTGAAGGCGCTTCGCATCCTGCAAGCCGCCGCCGTCGTCGCCTATCCGGCACCGGACACCGGCGACAGCCTGGCGCGCGCCATCGCCGCGCCGCACATCCCGGCGGGACGCACCGAAATCGCCATCCGGACGCCGATGGTGCCGGGCAATTTCCCGGCGCACGACGTCTACGACAAATACGCTGCGGAGATCTCCGGGCACCTCGCCGCCGGCCACGACGTCGCCGTGCTCTGCGAGGGCGACCCGTTCCTCTACGGCTCGTTCATGTACCTGTTCGCGCGCCTCGCCGGCGACTACCCGACCCGCGTGGTGCCGGGGGTGTCGTCGTTGGGTGCCTGCGCGGCGGCGGCCGGCGTGCCGCTGGTCGGCCGGAACGAGACCCTGGCGATCCTGCCCGGGCCGTTGCCCGAGGACGAGTTGGAAACCATGCTGAAGCAGGCGAGCGCGGCGGCGATCATGAAGCTCGGCCGGCACCTGCCCAAGGTGCGCCGGGTGATCGAGCGGCTTGGCCTGACCGCCGACGCGCATTTCGTCGCGCATGCCACCATGGAAGAGCAGCGCGCGGTGCCGCTCGCCGAGGTGACCGACGAGACCGCACCCTATTTCTCGATGATCCTGGTGCGCCGCTCGGCTGGTGAAACGGGCGCCGAGGCCGCCGAATGAGTGCCGCGCCCGTCCTGGTCGCGCTGACGGCAACGGGCCTCGCCACGGCGCGCCGGCTCAAGGCCGCGCTGGCGGGCTCGGAAGTGCATGGCCTCGCCGGCCGCGCCGAGGGCAGCGATGTGGCCTTCGCAGACACCATCACGCATATGCAGACGCTGTTCAGCGCCGGCCGGCCCATCGTCGGGATTTGCGCTGCCGGCATCGTGATCCGCGCGCTGGCGCCGCTGCTCGCTGACAAGCGCGCCGAACCGCCGGTATTGGCGCTGGCCGATGACGGCAGCGCCGTCGTACCGCTGCTCGGTGGGCATCACGGCGCCAACGCGCTGGCGCGCCAGATCGCCACCTTCCTTGGCGGCCAGGCCGCCGTGACGACGGCCGGCGATCTCCGGTTCGGCATCGCGCTCGATGATCCGCCGGTCGGCTGGCGCGTCACCAATCCGGCGGCGGCCAAGGCCGTGATGGCGGCCAGGCTCGCCGGCAACGATATCGCGCTCGAGGTCGAAAGCGGCGATGCCGGCTGGCTCGCCGATACCGGCTTCAGGGACGCGGGGGAGGGCGCGGCCGAGGTCGTCGTCACGCACCGCGCCATGCCGGCGGGCGACGATGGCCCGCTGGTGCTGCAGCCGCCGGTGCTCGCGCTCGGCGTCGGCTGCGAGCGCGGCTGCACGGCCGACGAGCTGATCGAACTCGCGCGCGCAACGCTCGCCGGCGCCGGCCTCGCCGAGGGCGCCGTCGCCGCCGTGGTTTCCATCGACGTCAAGGCGGACGAAGCGGCGGTGCATGCGCTGGCCGCGGCGCTTGGCGTTCCCGCCAGGTTCTTCACCGCCGCCCAATTGGAGGCCGAGACGCCGCGCCTCGCAAATCCGTCCGACGTGGTCTTCGCCGAGGTCGGCTGCCATGGCGTCGCCGAGGGCGCGGCGCTCGCCGCCGCCGGACCGGCGGGCGAACTCAGCGTGGCCAAGCGGAAGTCGAAACGCGCGACCTGCGCCATCGGCTTCAATGCCCAAGGCATCGACGCCATGGGCACCGGCCGGAAGCGCGGGCGCCTGACCGTGGTCGGCATCGGTCCCGGCCAGGGCGCGTGGCGCACCCCGGCGGTGACGGGGGCGCTGGCTGCAGCCGACGAGATCGTCGGCTACCGGCTCTATCTCGACCTCGTCGAGGATGTCATTCGCGGCAAGCCGACGCACTGCTCCGAATTGGCCGAGGAAGAGGCGCGCGTGCGCCTAGCGCTTGAACGCGCCGCCGAGGGGTACGACGTGGCGCTGGTCAGTTCCGGCGACGCCGGCATCTATGCGCTCGCGACGCTGGCCTTCGAACTCCTGGATCGCGAGGACCGTGCCGACTGGAACCGGCTCGCCGTTTCCGTCGAGCCCGGCGTCTCGGCGATCCAGGCGGCTGCGGCGCGCATCGGCGCGCCGATCGGGCATGACTTCTGCACGGTCTCACTGTCCGACCTGCTGACGCCATGGGAGGTGATCGAGCAGCGCCTCAAGGCCGCCGCCGAGGGCGACTTCATCGTCGCGCTCTACAATCCGGTCTCCAAGCGCCGCCGCCACCAGTTGCCGGCCGCCCGCGACGCCATGCTCGCGCACCGGCCGGGCACGACGCCGGTTGTCCTGGCGCGCAACCTGGGCCGCGACGGCGAGACCATCGAGGTGATCCGCCTCGACGAACTGGTGCCGGAGCGCGTCGACATGCTGACGCTGGTGCTGATCGGCAACCGCCAGACGCGCCTGATCCGGCGCGGCGAACGCAACTGGGTCTACACGCCGCGCGGTTACGCCGCTAAGATGGTGGACAAATGACAAGAAGCCGGGGAAGGGGCGTTTTATTCGGAGGAAAGCCATGAGACATCTGATTACCCTCGTCTTCGCCTTGTTGCTCGCCATGCCGGCGGCGGCTCAAACCCGCACCGGCGACACCATGCAGCGCGTCATGGGCAAGGTCGGGCAAATCCTGTTCAATGCCGCCGCGCGCGCGATCATCGAACGCTATTACGGCCGCACCGTCACAGTGATCCTCGAGGAGGATACCAGTGACTGGCAGGGCAAGCGCGATTACAAACAGGGCAAGAAGAGAGACAAGGACAAGAGCCGGCGCATGCCGCCGGGCCTGGCCAAGAAAGGTGGCAACCTGCCGCCCGGCCTGCAGCGCCAATTAGAACGCAACGGCAGGCTGCCGCCGGGCCTCGCCAAGCGCGACCTGCCGACCGACCTGGAAACGCAGTTACCGCCGGCCAAGCCCGATTGCGAACGGGTCATCGCCGGCGCCGACGTGGTGCTGATCCACGCCGCCACCGGCGTCGTTCTCGACATCCTGCGCGACGTGGTGACGCGCTGACCATGACATACGGAAGGGCGCGTCCATGACCGTGCATTTCATCGGCGCCGGACCGGGCGCGCCCGACCTCATCACCGTGCGCGGGCTCAATTTCATCCGTGCGGCGCCGGTCATCCTCTATGCCGGCTCCCTGGTGCCGGAAGCGGTGCTCGCCGAGGCCCGCCCCGACGCGCGGGTGCGCGACACCGCGCCGATGGACCTGGGCGAGATCGTCGACGAGATGGCCAAGGCCGATGCCGCCGGGCTCGACGTGGCGCGGGTGCACTCCGGCGATCCCTCGATCTACGGCGCCATCGCCGAGCAGATGCGGCGCCTCGACGAACTCGGCATCGACTACGACGTGACGCCGGGCGTGCCGGCCTTCGCCGCCGCCGCGGCGGCGATGAAACGCGAGCTGACGCTGGCTGGCGTGTCGCAGACCATCGTGCTCACCCGTACCGCGGTCCGGGCGTCGGCCATGCCGCCCGGCGAGGAACTGGAATCGCTTGGCCGGAGCGGTGCGACGCTGGCAATCCATCTTTCGGTCAACAACCTGGCCAAGGTGGTGCGCGAACTCACGCCGCACTACGGCGAAGACTGCCCGGTCGCCGTCGTCTACCGCGTCGGCTGGCCGGACCAGACCATCATCGAGGGCCGGCTTTCTTACATCCGCGACAAGGTCAAGGAGAGCGGTATCGTGCGGACGGCGCTGATCCTGGTCGGCCGCGTGCTGGCGCCGGAAGGCTTCGACGATTCGCGGCTCTACGCCGCCGACCACCACCACGTGCTGAGGCCGCGAAAGAAAGCCTGAGCGCGGCTCACAACTGACGCTCGATCCACTGCAACGCCTCGGCGACGCTTGCCGCGCGTGCGCCCGGCGGCGGCGGCGGCGGCGCCACCAGGATGACCGGCAGCCCGAGTTCCATCGCCGCCGTGATCTTGGCCGGCACCGCGCCGCCGGACGCCTTGGTCACCAGGGTATCGATGCGGTGCGTACGCATCAGTTCGCGCTCGGTTTCGAGCGGGAAGGGCGGCCGGCCGGCTGTCACCTCGTAGTGCGCCAGCGCCAGCGGTTCGGCCGGCGCCTTGATCAGCCGGACCAGGAACCAGACGGCCTTCATGCCGGCGAAGGCATCCAGCGTCTGGCGCCCGGTGGTGAGGAAACAGCGGCGCGAAAAGCGCCCGAGCGCCTCCGCCGCCGCGGTCAGGTTGTCGACCGGGGTCCAGCGGCCGCCGGGCGGCAACCGCCAGGGCGGGCGCACCAGCCCCAGGCGCGGGATTTCGGCGATGACGGCGGCGTCATAGGCGTGGTCGGAGATCCGTTCGGCGAAGGGATGCGTCGCGTCGACCAGGATGGCGATATCCTCGGCGGCGATGTAGTCGACCAGTCCCTGCGTGCCGCCGAAGCCGCCGACGTGGACCTCGCCGGCGACATCGGGTGCGCGGCCGGTGCGTCCGGCCCAGGACGTGATCGCCTCGGCGCGGCCGGCAAGCTCGGCGCTGACGGCGGCGGCGAGATCGCGCGCTTCCGCGGTGCCGCCGAGGATGAGGATGCGTTTCATCGCTGCATCATGTGCCGGCGCCGTCGGCACGGCCGACGAGCTTGCCTTGGCGGTCGAACACCAGCACGTCGACGACGGTATCGCCGGAGAGCACCGCCATGGTGGCGCCGCGAGCCCGCGCCGCCACGGCATCGGCGAGCGGCACGCCGGCCCCGGCCGCGAGTTCGAGCGCCTGCATGGCGGTATTGGCCTGGGTAATGGCTGCGACGGTGGCGGTATCGGCGCCGGCCCGTTCCGCGGTGACGGCGAGGTCGGCCATGTCGACCGCCGAGCGCGACGAATGCAGGTCCATGTGGCCCTGGGCGAGCTTGCACAGCTTGCCGAAGCCGCCGACGAGCGTGAGCCGGGGCAGCGGATGGCTGCGCAGGTACTTCAAGAGCCCGCCGGCGAAATCGCCCATGTCGATCAGCGCCCGCTCAGTGAGGCCGAGCATGTCGCGCACGGCGGCCTCCGACGTCGAGCCGGTGGCGGCGGCGATATGGGAGATGCCGGTGGCGCGGGCGACATCGACGCCGCGATGGATCGAATGAATCCACGATGCGCAGGAATACGGCACGACGACGCCGGTGGTGCCGAGCACGGAAAGCCCGCCCTTGATGCCGAGCCGGCCGTTCATGGTCTTGAGCGCGATCTCGGCGCCGCCGGGTATGGAAACGGTGATGTCGAGGTCCGGTTCGGCGCCGTCCGTGTCCGCGAGGTTGGTGGCGATGATTCGCCTCGGGCCCGGATTGATGGCGGGTTCGCCGACCGCGAGCGGCAGGCCGGGCAGCGTCACCGTGCCGACGCCTTCGCCGGCATGGTAGCGGAGCCCCTGGCCGGGGCTGCCGCGCTGGACGCGGGTGACGATCTCGGCACCGTGGGTGACGTCCGGGTCTTCGCCGGCGTCCTTGATGACGCCGGCCTCGGCCCAGTCGTCGCCCAAAGCCTGACGCGACAGCGCGAAGGCCGGTGTCTGGCCGCCCGGCAGGCGGATGGTGACCGGAGCCGGGAACGCGCCGGTTTCCAGCGCCCGGAACGCGGCGAGCGCGCCGGCTGCCGCGCAGGCGCCGGTGGTCCAGCCTTTTCTCAGGGTTCCCTCTGGTTTACGTCCGTTCATGGCGTTAATATAGAACCCTGCCGAAGCAATGACGAGGGGCGGATCGATGGCCGAACCCGACAACGGATCGCCGACGCCGAAACCCGACGGCAAGGCCGATCCCAAGACCGAGAAACCCGGCACCGACGCAAAGCCGGCGCCCGGGACCGCGCCTGCCCCACCTGCAGGCGGGCGCAAGATGGGCCTGCTGATCGGCGTCGTGCTCGGCGCCCTGATTCTGGCCTGGGCCGCCGTCAAATACATCGGCGATGCCGGCAAGATCGGCGAGACCATCGTCAAGGCGACCCCGTCCACGGGTGCCGCCGCCATCGGCGGGCCGTTCGAATTGACCGACCACAACGGCAAGCGCGTCACCGACCGCAGCTTCCCGGGCAAGTACCTGCTGGTCTATTTCGGCTACACTTATTGTCCCGACGTCTGCCCGACGGGCCTGACCGAGATTTCCAACGCGTTGGACCAGATCGGGCCGCTCGCCGACAAGATACAGCCGCTGTTCATCACCATCGACCCGGGCCGCGACACGCCCGAGCAGCTCAAGGAATACGCCACCTACTTCCATCCCAAGCTGATCGGGCTGACCGGATCGGCGGACGAGATCGCTAAGGTCGCGAAGGCCTACCGCATCTATTTCGCCAAGGTGATGCCGAAGGAGGCTAACGCCGATCCCGACGACTACACCGTCGACCACAGCGCCATCATCTATCTCATGGGCCCGGACGGGAAGTTCATCCAGCACTTCGGCCACGGCACCAGCGCCGAGACCATGGCCAAGCGCCTGAAGGAGATCGTGCGGCCTTGAAGGGCGTCATCATCGCCGCGCCGGCCTCCGGCAGCGGCAAGACCCTGATCACGCTCGGCCTGCTGCGTGCGCTCGCCGCCGGCGGCCGGCGCGTGGCCTCGGCCAAGGTCGGGCCCGACTACATCGATCCCGCCTTCCACGCCGCGGCGAGCGGCAGGCCTTGCCGCAACCTCGACGGCTGGGCCATGCGCGAGGCGACGCTCGCGGCGCAGTTGCAAGCACTCGCGGCGGACGCGGAGATCGTCGTCTGCGAGGGCGTCATGGGGTTGTTCGACGGCGCCGCCGTCGCGCCCGGAATGGACCGCCGCGGTGCCAGCGCCGATATCGCGCGCGCGCTCGGTTGGCCGGTGGTGCTGGTCGTCGACGCCCGCGCCCAGGCTGCGTCGGCCGCCGCCGTGGTGCGCGGTTTCGCGACGCATGAACCCGGCGTCGAGATCGCCGGCGTCATCTACAACCGGGTCGGCGGCCCGGCCCACGTGGAAATCCTCAAGGCCGCGCAGGCCGCCACGCTGCCGGATATCCCGGTGCTCGGTTGCGCGCCGAGGGGCGCCGAACTGGTGCTGCCGTGGCGCCATTTGGGCCTGGTGCAGGCGCTCGAACATCCGGACCTGGAGGGCTTTATCGAGGGGGCCGCCGGGATCGTCGCCGATAACGTCGACATCGCGGCGCTGCTGGCGCTGGCGCGCGACGGAACACCGCCCGGGCCGGCCGGCGCGGGCGCCGCCATCAAACCGCTCGGCCAGAAGATCGCCGTCGCCCGCGACGCCGCCTTCGCCTTCGCCTATGACCACATGCTCGACGGCTGGCGCGCCGCGGGCGCCGAGGTCGCGCCGTTCTCGCCGCTGGCGGGCGAGGTGCCGGCCGCCGATGCGGATGCGGTTTATCTGCCGGGCGGCTATCCGGAACTCCACGCCGGCGTGCTCGCCGCGGCACCCTTCGTCGCCGCGTTGCAGTCGGCGGCGGCGCGGGACGCGGCGATCTACGGTGAGTGCGGCGGCTACATGGTGCTTGGCCGGGCGTTGACCGATGCCGAGGGCGAGACGCACGCCATGGCCGGGCTCTTGGGCGTCGAAACCTCGTTCGAGGCCAGGAAACTGCATCTCGGCTATCGCCGCGCGGTGCTCGGTGATGGCGGCATCCTGGGGCCCGCCGGGGCGCGGTTCCGTGGCCACGAGTTCCATTACGCCACCATCGTCGCCGAGGACGGCGCGCCGCTGTTCGATGCCGCCGATGCCGCCGGGCGTGCGCTCGGGCCGGCCGGGCTCAGGGCCGGGCGGGTGGCGGGCTCCTTCGTGCACCTGATCGACGCCGATTGAAGATTGCCTTGCGGCCGTCGCCGCGCTAAGGGTTGGCGACAACGGATGGGGAGCGGCTAGTCCCGTGTTCGGTATCACCAAGAAATCTAAGCCAGTGCCGTTCTGGAAGACCAAGCGGCTCGACGAGATGACCCGCGCGGAGTGGGAATCGCTCTGCGACGGCTGCGGGCGCTGCTGCCTGAACAAGCTCGAATGCGAGGAAACCGGCCGCATCTACCACACCAACGTGGTTTGCCGGTTGCTCGACGAGGAAACCTGCCGCTGCAGTTCCTACGCCGACCGCAAGCGCTTCGTGCCCGAGTGCCAGATTCTCACCCCGCAGAACCTGAAACGCTACAATTGGTTACCGTCGACCTGCGCCTATCGCCTGATCGACGGAGGCAAGAATCTCAGGTGGTGGCATCCGCTGGTTTCCGGCGATCCGGAAACGGTGCACAAGGCGCGCATCTCGGTGCGCGGCCGGGTGGTGTCGGAACGCTACACCGACGATCTCGAGAACCACGTGGTCAGTTGGCCCGAATAGGTATTTTACGAATAGATTTTTGAACGAGGAGACAGGACGTGAGCCTTAAGGATAACCGTTTCACCGGCGTGCTGCCGGCCGTATTTACGCCGCTCAAGGCCGATCTCACCCCCGATGACGCGCTGCTCTCCGAGCACTGCAAGTGGCTCTTGGCCAACGGCGCCAGCGGGCTCGCCATCCTGGGCACGACCGGCGAGGCCAACTCGTTTTCCTTGAAGGAACGCATCCGCATCATCGAGGGCATGGTCGAGGCCGGCGTGCCGGCGGCGACGCTGATGCCGGGCACCGGCAGCTGCTCGCTGACCGACGCGGTCGAACTCACCCGCGTCGCCGTCAAGGCGGGCGCCGGCGGCGTCCTCATGCTGCCGCCGTTCTACTACAAGAACCCGAGCGACGCCGGGTTGTTCGCGTTCTTCTCCGAGGTCATCCAGCGGGTCGGCGACGCGCGCCTGCAAATCTATCTCTATCACTTCCCGCAAATGTCGGCGACGCCGATCAGCTACGACCTGATCGAGATGCTGCTGAAGGCCTATCCGGACAACATCGCCGGCATGAAGGACAGCTCCAACGTGCTCGACAACATGGCCGGCGCGGCGAAGACGTTCCCGGGCTTCCACGTGCTGAGCGGCGCCGACGACCTGATGCTGCCGCTGCTGGAGGCGGGCGGCGCCGGCGCCATCACCGCCTGCGCCAACGTCTGCTCGGCGGCCTTGGGCGCGCTCTACCAGGCGTATCGTGCCGGCGGCGACACGGCCGCCCTGCAACGCCAGGTGACGGCGGTGCGCCAGAGCGTTTCCAAGTTCCCGCTGTCGGCGGGTCTGAAGCAGCTGATCCATCGCCACACCGGCGATGCGCGCTGGCTCAAGGTGCGGCCGCCGCTGATGCTGCTGTCGGAAGCTGACACCAAGGCGCTCTACGCGGCGTTCGACGCCGTCGGATACGACCTGCCGGCGGCGGCGTGAACGGGAAGGCGCCGAAGCTCCATCATCTCGAGATCGACGGCGTCGCCGTCCCGGTGCGGCTCCGTGCGCACAAGCGCGCGCGCCGCATGATCCTGCGCACCGAAGGCTTGGCGCGCGACGAAGAGTCCGGGCTCGTCGTCACCCTGCCGCGCGGCGTTTCCGCCAAGGAGGCGCTCGGCTGGGTGGCGACGCAAGGCCCCTGGATCCGCCGCCATCTCGCCAAGCTGCCGGCGCGCGTCCCGTTCGAGCCCGGCGCCGTGGTCCCCATACTGGGTGTCGAACATGTCGTTCGCGCCGTGCCCGAAGCGCGCCGGGGCGTGTGGACCGAGGCCGGTGCCATCTTCGTCAGCGGCCGGCCGGAGCATACCGCCAGGCGTCTCGCGGACTGGCTCAAGCGCGAGGCGCGCACGCGCATCAACGACTACGTGCGCGAAAAGGCGGCCCAACTCGGCGCCGACTACGGCCGCGTCGCCATTCGCGACCCGAAGAGCCGCTGGGGCTCGTGCGCGCCGGACGGCAATCTCAACTTCTCCTGGCGGCTTTTCCTGGCGCCCGAGTTCGTGTTCGACTACGTCGTCAGCCATGAGGTCGCGCACCTCAAGGAACACAATCACAGCCATCGGTTCTGGAAACTGGTCGACGGCCTGACGACTGAGACCGAGCGTGCGCGCGCCTGGCTCAACGCCTTCGGTTCGGGGCTGCACCGCTACGGCTAGATGTTCGGATCGACGGCGTCGATCAGGTTCGCCGCCGCCTGGCGCGCGAAGCGCAGCGTCTGGTGCCGGCGCCGGTTGGCGTTGATCGGGCGTTCCTCGGCGGCGCGGATGACGGCGGCGCCGAAACGGTCGGCGACCAGCACGCCATGCTCGGCCGGCAGCAGTTCGAGCGGGAAAGCGGGGCCGACCGCGAAATAGAAGAAATCCGCATGTTCAAGGTACTCCGGCCACTTGGCATCCGAGTGGAAGTCGGCCGGCGACGACTTGACCTCGACGATGGTGAAGCGGCCCTGGCGGTCGAGGCCGGCTATGTCGGCGCGCCGGCCGGAGCCGAGCTTGAACTCCTGCAACGGCGTGACCGCGGAATTCCGAAGGTGGCGGCAGACGCCGAGCGTCAGCGCGCGGGTCACTTGCGGGCGGGCGGATTCCGTGGCGGCGGGCGGGCTCTGACCGTGCATCATGTTCCCTAAATGTTCCAGCCTGATCTTAATACCCCGGCGGTTGATCCAGGTCAACGCCGCCTCGACACCGGCCCATTATCATCCGAAAATTGGAGCAGTCCGATTGGAGGGGAACCATGGTCGAACATCAGACCGCGACGGAGAAATACTCGGATCCAGGTTGTGCCTATTGCTCGCCCGGCGTGCGTGCCTGCCGCCAGGGCGAGAGCGAGACGCGCGGGCCGGGCTACTGCCCGTCGAAGATCGCGCAGGACGTTATCGACGAGGCGCGCGCCGTTTACGACGATCCGTTCGTTGCCAAGGTGGCGTAGGAATCGGCCCGGGTCGAGGCCGAGGGCTATTGCAAGTGGACGCGGGTCGAGGAGATCGTCCAGTTCTGCAAGAAGATGGGTTTCACCAAGGTCGGCATCGCCACCTGCATCAGCTTCGTCGACCTCGCCTCGACGCTGTCGCAGATTCTCGAAAGCCACGGCTTCGAGGTGGTCTCGGCGGCCTGCAAGAACGGCGGCGTCGCCAAGGAGGACATCGGCCTTCGTGACGACGAGAAGATCCGGCCGGGCGGGCACGAGTCCATGTGCAACCCGGTCTCGCAGGCGATGCTGCTCAACAACCACGGCTGCGAGTTCAACGTCGTGCTCGGGCTCTGCGTCGGGCACGACAGCCTGTTCTTCAAGTACTCCGACGGCCTGGTCACCACGCTGGTCGCTAAGGACCGCGTACTGACGCATAACCCGATCGGCGCGCTGCATCTCGCCGACAGCTACTTCAGCCGGGTGTGGGGACCGGAACGTCCGGCCAAGCCGCCGAAGTTGCCCAAGGAGGGCCGCCGCGCCTAACATATCGCCCGTCACCGGACGGGAGACATGAATGCGCCAGGCCAGCACCGAGCTCGAGTTCCGCACGCCCAGCCAGGGCCTGACCGAGGTCACGCGCAAGATCGAAAGCTGGGTTGCCGGCCAGGACATCGCCACCGGCATGCTCACGGTGTTCTGCCGCCACACCTCGGCCTCGCTGACCATTCAGGAAAACGCCGATCCCGACGTGCAACGCGACCTCGAGACGTTTTTCAAGAAACTCGTCCAAGAGGATCCGCGCCTCTACCGCCACACCGCCGAGGGCGCCGATGACATGCCGGCGCATATCAGGGGTGCCCTCACCGACGTTTCGTTGAACATACCGGTCCAGCGCGGGCGCATGGCGCTCGGCACCTGGCAGGGCATCTATCTGTTCGAGCACCGCGCGCGGCCACACGCGCGCCGTCTGGCGCTGCACCTGATCGGCGAATAGGCGCTCGAATTGGTCGCAATGAAAAACCCCCGGGCCAGGGGCCCGGGGGTCGTTTCGGTCGCGGACCGGATGGCCCGGAAACTCAATTCTCGTTGTAGAAATGCACGTCGCGCTGCGGGAACGGAATCGAGATTCCGCCGGCGTCGAAGCGTTCCTTGACGGTCTTCAGCATATGCCAGCGCAGTGCCCAGTAGTCGCCGGCGTTGCACCAGGTGCGGATGATGATGCCGACCGAGCTGGCGCCCAGTTCGCCGACCACGATCACCGGTTCCGGGTCCTTGTGGGCGCGGTCGTCGGCGGAGATCACTTCCTTGATGATGGCTATCGCCTTGTCGATGTCGTCGCCGTAGCCGATGCCGAAGACGATGTC
>JAYNJY010000034.1:0-376 GCA_038110665.1 Rhodospirillaceae bacterium
CGAACTGCTGCTCGCCATGGGCCAGAGACTGGGCTTCGGCTTCACCGCCGTCAGCGCCGTCGACGACGGATCCGGCAACGTCTATTCCTCGACCCGGGTGCGCCAATGCCTGGCCGAAGGCGACGTCGCCGGCGCCGCCGCCATTCTCGGCCGGCCGTTCGAGATCGATGGCCGGGTCGCGCACGGCGACAAGCGCGGCCGCCAGATCGGCTTCCCGACCCTGAACCTGCATCTGGGCCCGATCACGCGCCCCACCTTCGGCGTCTATGCGGTCCGCATCGGCCATGTCGTCGACGGCGAGGAGCGCTGGATCGACGGCGTCGCCAACCTGGGCGTGCGCCCGACCTTCGGCGGCAGCGACGCGGTTTTGGAGGCG
>JAYNJY010000034.1:386-3912 GCA_038110665.1 Rhodospirillaceae bacterium
GGCGATCTCTACGGCCAGCGCGTCACGGTGGCGCTGCTCGGCCGCATCCGGGACGAAAAGAAGTTTGACGGATTGGACGCGCTTCGGGCACAAATCGCCGCCGATTGCCAGACCGCGCGCGGCATCTTGAAGGAAATGCGGACGGATTAGCGATGAGCGTCGATTACAAATCCACGGTGTACCTGCCGAAGACCGACTTTCCCATGAAGGCGGGCCTGCCCAAGCTCGAGCCGCAGCTGCTCGAACATTGGGAGAAGACCGAGCTGTTCCGCCATCATCGCGACGTCGCCAAGGGCCGGGAAAAGTTCATCCTGCACGACGGCCCGCCCTACGCCAACGGCCACCTGCACATCGGCCACGCGCTCAACAAGATTCTCAAGGACGTCATCGTGCGGTCGCAGCAGATGCTCGGCAAGGACTCCCACTACGTGCCGGGCTGGGACTGCCACGGCCTGCCGATCGAATGGAAGATTGAGGAGAAATACCGCGACAAGAAGCAGAACAAGGACGACGTGCCGATCGTCAAGTTCCGCCAGGAATGCCGCGAATTCGCCGAACACTGGATCGACGTGCAGCGCACCGAGTTCAAGCGCCTGGGCGTGCTCGGCGAGTGGGACCACCCCTACACCACCATGACCTATGCCGCCGAGGCGAAGATCGCCGGCGAGCTCGGCAAGTTCCTGATGGACGGCTCGCTCTATCGCGGCTCCAAGCCGGTGATGTGGTCGCCGGTCGAGAAGACCGCGCTGGCCGAGGCCGAGGTCGAGTACCACGACCACAAGTCGACCACCATCTTCGTCGCCTTTCCGGTGATCCGCACCGCGCTCGCCGCCATCGAAGGCGCCGACATCGTGATCTGGACGACGACGCCCTGGACCATGCCCGGCAACCGCGCCGTCGCCTACGGCGCCGACATCGACTACGTGCTGATCAAGGTCACCGGGACGACGGAAAAGAGCGGCGCGAAAGTCGGCGCCAGGCTGGTCGTCGCCGAGGCGCGCCTCGCCGCCTTCGCCGAGGCCTGCGGCATTTCCGCTCACAAGGTGCTGGAACACTTCAAGGGCAGCGCCCTCGACGGCACCGTCTGCCGCCACCCGCTGCGCGGCCATGCCGACGCGAATGGGGGATACGACTTCGACGTGCCGGCGCTGGCCGCCGACTTCGCCACCACCGAGGAAGGCACCGGCATCGTCCACATCGCGCCGGGCCACGGCGCCGACGACTGGGTGCTCGGCGTCAAGAACGGCGTCGAGGTGCCGCAGACGGTCGGCGAGGACGGCCGCTTTTTCGATCACGTGCCGCTGGTCGCCGGCTGGCACGTCTACAAATGCAACGACGACGTCGCCGAACTGCTGGCCGGCGTCGGCGCGCTTCTCGGCAAGGGCTCGCTGGTGCACCGCTATCCGCATTCGTGGCGCTCGAAGCAGCCGCTGATCTTCCGCAACACGGCGCAGTGGTTCATCTCCATGGAGACGACCGGGCTCCGCGACAAGGCCTTGAAGGCCATCGACGAGACGCGCTTCGTGCCGGCGTCGGGCCAGAACCGGCTGCGCGGCATGATCGCCGAGCGGCCCGACTGGGTGGTGTCGCGCCAACGCGCCTGGGGCGTGCCGATCACCGTCTTCGTCAACAAGAAGACCGACGAGCCGCTGCGCGACCCGAAGGTCATGGAGCGCGTCGTCGAGGCGTTCAAGCAGGAGGGCGCCGACGCCTGGTTCGCCTCGCCGCCGGAGCGCTTCCTCGGTAACGATTATGCCGCCGACGACTACGAACAGGTCATGGACATCCTCGACGTCTGGTTCGACTCGGGTTCGACCCACGCCTTCGTGCTCGAGGACGGCGAGTGGCCGAACATGCAGTGGCCGGCGTCGCTCTATCTCGAGGGCTCCGACCAGCATCGCGGCTGGTTCCATTCGAGCCTGTTGGCGTCCTGCGGCACGCGCGGCCGCGCGCCCTACGAGGCGGTGCTTACGCACGGCTTCGTCATGGCCGAGGACGGCCAGAAGATGTCGAAGTCGTTGGGCAACATCGTCGCGCCGCAGGACGTGTACAGCCAGCAGGGCGCCGACATCCTGCGCCTCTGGGTGCTGAGCTCGGACTATTCGGAAGATCTCCGCATCGGACCCGAGATCCTCAAGCAGAACGCCGACGTCTACCGCCGGCTCAGGAACACGCTGCGCTTCATCCTCGGCAACCTCAACGGCTTCACCGAGGCCGAGCGTCTCGACATCGCCGAAATGCCGGAACTCGACCGCTGGGTGCTCGACCGGCTGTGGCGACTGGATCAGCGCCTGCGCCAGGCCTGCGGCGACTTCGAATTCCACGGCCTGTTCTCGGAATTGCACAATTTCTGCGCCATGGACCTGTCGGCGTTCTATCTCGACATCCGCAAGGACAGCCTCTACTGCGACCGCATGGACGACACCCGCCGGCGCGCCGCGCGCACCGTGCTCGACATCCTGTTCGACTGCCTGACCGCGTGGCTCGCCCCCTTCATCTGCTTCACCGCCGAGGAGGCCTGGCTGACCCGCCATCCCGACCGTTCGCCCGGCAACAGCGTGCATCTCCGCACCCTCCCGGAAATCCCGGACGGCTGGCGCGACGACGCGCTTCGGGAGAAATGGCGCAAGGTGCGCGAAGTGCGCCGCGTCGTCACCGCCGCGCTGGAAAAGAAACGCGCCGAGAAGACCATTGGCTCGAGCCTGCAGGCGGCGCCGGTGATCTACGCCGACGCCAAGCACAGCGAGGTTCTCGGCGACATCGACATGGCGGAAATCTGTATCGTCTCGGGTGTCGAACTGCAGGATTTCGACCGGCACACGGAACACGGCGACGGCTTCTCGTTGCCGGACGAAGTCGCCGGCGTCGCAGTCCGCTTCGCGCTGGCTTCGGGCGAGAAATGCGAGCGCTGCTACCAGGTGCTCGACGAGGTCGGAACGAACGCCGATCATCCGACTGTCTGCAACCGTTGCGCCGACGCGGTCGAGCACTTCCAGCCGCCGGCGGAGAGCGCATGACCCCCGCCGCTCGGCGCGGGCTCGGTTTCGGCCTCGCCTTCGTCGTGCTCGCGCTCGACCAGGCGAGCAAGTGGTGGATCCTGCATCACGTGATGAACCCGCCCCGGGTGATTCCGTTGACGTCCTTCTTCAACCTGGTGCTCGGCTACAATCGGGGCGTCAGCTTCGGCATGTTCGGCGACGGCGAGGAGATCGGCCGCTGGGCCTTGGTGGTCCTCGCCCTGGTCATCGCGGTCGCGTTGGCGGTGTGGCTCGCGCGTGCCGAGAAGCCGCTGCTTGCCGCGGCGCTCGGCCTGATCATCGGCGGCGCACTCGGCAACGTCATCGACCGCGCGTGGATCGGCGCGGTGGTCGATTTCCTCGATTTCCACGCCTACGGCTACCACTGGCCGGCCTTCAACGTCGCCGACAGCGGCATCACGGTCGGCGCCGCGATCTTGATCATCGATTCGGTTTTCGGCGCCGAGGCAGGCCCGGATGCCGAAAAAAAACGCTAACCGGTTGAATTT
>JAYNJY010000034.1:3922-17522 GCA_038110665.1 Rhodospirillaceae bacterium
GAAAAGGCAGTTTCCCGACCCATGAAACGCGTATTCGTCCTGATTGGCTTGGTCGCCGTGGCATTTGCCGCGTCGGGCTGCGAGTCCGCGCGCAAGGCGCTCGGCGGCAAGAAAAGCGGGCCGGACGAGTTCGTCGTCTACAAACGCCCACCGTTGACGCTGCCGCCGGAATACGGCCTCAGGCCGCCGAGCCCCGGCGTCGACCGGCCGCAACTGGTGTCGCCGCGTGACGAGGCCAAATCGGCCGTGCTCAACGCCGCGACGCCGCAGCGCCAGGCGCAACATCAATCCGCCGGCGCCACGCCAGGCGTCGCCGCGCTGCTCCACAAGACCGGCGCCCGCCAGGCCCAGCCCGGCATTCGCAAAACCGTCGACCAGGAGTCGACCGCCCTCGCCTCCGAGGACCGCCGCTTCATCGACAAGATTATCTTCTGGGTCGACGACGCGCCCTATCCGGGCACCGTGGTCGACGCCAAGAAGGAACAACAGCGGATCACGCAGAACCAGGCGCTCGGCAAGCCGATTACCGACGGCAAGGTGCCGGAAATCAAGCGCAAGCCGCCGCGCAAGGGCCTGCTCGACTTCTAGGCGCCATTGTCGTCTCGGGCTGTTTCGAGCTGTCTCGGGCGCCTTCGGCGCCACCGCCGCTCCCACCTCTCGTGCATTCCCGTTCCCGGCCACACGGGGAATTGAGGATGAAAGTGCCGGAAAGCGTACCATATTTATGCCATGAAGCCGGTGCATGGTTGCGCCCTTCTCGCGCCATGCCACCCGGAAAAACCGACCGGAGCCTCCGTCCCGCCATGCATATACGTTTTGCCGCCGTCCCCGCCCTGCTGTTCCTCGTCTTTGGCCTGTTCGGCGCCGCGCCGGGCCGCGCGGCCGTATTCAACCCCGAGACCTTCACCCTCAAGAACGGCATGCAGGTCGTGGTCGTGACCAATTCGCGCGTGCCGGTGGTCACCCACATGGTCTGGTACAAGGTCGGCTCCGCCGACGAGGGCCCGGGCGAGTCCGGTATCGCGCATTTCCTCGAACACCTGATGTTCAAGGGCACCAAGACGCGGAAATCCGGCGAGTTCTCGCAGATCGTGGCCCGCAACGGCGGCCAGGAGAACGCCTTCACCTCCTACGACTACACCGCCTACTACCAGACCATCGCCGTCGACCGCCTGGAGACGGTGATGGCAATGGAAGCGGACCGCATGACCAACTTGGTGATCACGCCGAAGGAGGTCGAGCCCGAACGCCAGGTGGTGATCGAGGAGCGCCGCATGCGCACCGACAACAACCCGGGCGCTCTGCTCGGCGAACAGACCAACGCGGCGCTGTTCCTGAACTATCCCTACCGCAACCCGATCATCGGCTGGCGCCACGACATCGACGCCCTCGACATCAACCGCATCCTCGCCTTCTACAAGCGCTACTACCGGCCCAACAACGCCATCCTGGTGGTCGCCGGCGACATCACGGCGGAAAAGCTGAGGCCCCTGGCCGAGAAATACTACGGCGCCATTCCCGCCGGCGAACCGGTCGTCCGCGCACGGCCGAAGGAACCGCCGCAGAAGGCCGAGCGCCGGGTCGAACTCAAGGACAAGCGCGTGCGCCAGCCGGGCTGGAGCCGCACCTACATGGCGTCCGGTTTCATGTGGGGCGAACGCGCGCACACCTATCCGCTTGAGGTGCTCGCCGACATCGTCGGCGGCGGCGCGTCGAGCCGGCTCTACCGCAAGCTGGTGGTCGAGGACAAGCTCGCCGTTTCCGCCGGCGCCTATTACTCGGGCGACGATCTCGGCCCCGGCCAGTTCGTGTTCCACGCCAGCCCACGCACCGGCGTCGACATGGAGACATTGGAGAAGGCCGTCGACGCGGAGATCGCCCGCATCGTCAAGGACGGCGTCAGCGCCGACGAACTCGCCCGCGCCAAGGACCGCATGCAGTCGGAGGCCATCTTCGCGCGCGACTCGCTCTCGGGCGGCGCGCGCACGCTCGGCTCCGCATTGGCTGCCGGAATCTCCGTCGCCGAGGTCGAGGCCTGGCCCGAACGCATCGGCGCGGTCAGCGCCGAGGGCATCCTCAAGGCCGCCCGCGACACCTTCGACATCCGCCGCTCGGTGACCAGCACCCTGCTTTCGGAGCCGAGTTCATGACGCCCGGCCGCCGCCTGATGGCCGCGCCGGCCGCGGCGCTGTTCCTGCTCGCCGTCGTCGTGGGCCTGGTTCCCACCTCGGCCGGCGCCGTCCAGGTCGAGCGCGTGCTGTCGCCCGGCGGCCTGGTCGCCTGGCTGGTGCGCGACAGCACCAACCCGATCATCAACCTGCGCTTCGCGTTTCGCGGCGGCGCCGCGCTCGACCCCGTCGGCAAGGAGGGCCTCGCCAGCTTCGTCGCCGGCCTGCTCGACGAGGGCGCGGGCGAATTCGACTCAAAGACCTTCCGCCAGGTCCTCGAGGACAAGGCCATGCGCCTCGGCTTCGACGCCAGCAAGGATAGTTTCGGCGGTTATCTCCGCACCCTGACGCGCAACCGCGACGAGGCGTTCCGGCTGCTCAAGCTGTCGCTCACGCAACCCCGGTTCGACGACGAGCCGGTCAGCCGGGTGCGCGCCCAGACCCTGGTCGGCATCAAGCAGGAGGCCGAGGATCCGCACGGCGTCGCCAACCGCACGCTGATGCAATCGCTGTTCCCGAACCACCCTTACGGCCGCTCCTCGGAAGGCACCGAGAAGAGCGTCGAGGCGATCACCGTCGCCGACATGAAGGCCTTCGTCGCCCGCCGCCTCGCGCGGGATAACCTAGTCATCGGCGCCGTCGGCGACATCACGCCGGAGATGCTCGGCAAGCTCGTCGACGACACTTTCGGCACGCTGCCAGCCAAGGCCGCGCCCTGGGCCGTACCGGAAGTGACGCCGGCGTTCACCGGCAAGACCATCGTCGTCGACAAGAACGTGCCGCAGAGCGCGATCATGTTCGCCGACGCCGGGCTCAAGCGCGACGACCCGGACTTCTACGCCGCCTACGTGCTCAACCACATCTTCGGCTCGGGCGGCTTCACCTCCAGGCTCTATTCGGAAGTGCGCGAGAAGCGCGGCCTCGCCTATTCCGTCGGCACCGGCCTCTATCCCTACGACGCGGCGGCGCTCACCGTCGGCAGCGTCGGCACCGCCAACGCCCGCGTCGGCGAGACCCTCAAGGTGATCGCCGACGAGTGGCGGCGCATGGCGGAAAGCGGCGTCACCGACAAGGAACTCACCGACGCCAAGACTTACCAAACCGGCGCCTTCCCGCTCCGCTTCTCGTCGAGCGGGCGAATCGCCCGCATGCTGGTCGGCATGCAACTCGACAACCTCGGCATCGACTACCTCGACAAACGCAACAAGCTGATCGAGGCAGTGACCAAGGCCGACATCGCCAGGCTCGCCAAAAAACTGTTGGACCCCAAACGCTTGACCGTCGTCGTCGTCGGCCGGCCGGAAGGCGTCAAGACCTCCGACTGAACTTGAGGCGACCGTACACTGGTTGGCCGGCGCATCCTTTGCTAGGGTGAGCCTCCATTCGCCATCGCACCGCCACCACGATTGACGCCATGACGACTATCACCGAAACCCAAGCCTGGGCAGGCCTCGCGGCGCTCGAAGAGGGCATCGCCGGGACCACGCTGGCCGAGATGTTCCGGCGCGATCCCGACCGTGCGCGCGGGCTTTCGTGGGAATTGGACGGGCTTTGGCTCGACCTTTCGCGCCAGCGCATCACACCGGAGATCGTCGCCGCGCTCTGCCGATTGGCCGCCGCCGCCGAGCTCGCCGAACGGCGCCAGGCCTTGTTCGCCGGCGAGCCGATCAACGCCACCGAGGGCCGCGCCGTCCTGCATCCGGCACTGCGCGATAGCGGCGGCCTGACCCCCGCGCCCTTCGCCGATGCCGCCGCCGGTCAACGCCAGGCCTTCCTCGCCTTCGCCGACGCGGTCCGTGGCGGCGCCGTCACCGCGCATTCGGGAAAGCCCTTCACCGACGCCGTCGCCATCGGCATCGGCGGCTCGCATCTGGGACCGGAGACGGTGACGACCGCACTCGCGGACGCCCAGGCGCCGGTCCGCGTTCATTACGTCGCCAACGCCGACGCCACCGATCTCGCCGGCACGCTGGCCGGCCTCGATCTCGCGACCACGCTCTTCATCGTCGCGTCGAAGACCTTCACCACCGCGGAGACCATGCGCAATGCCAAGAGCGCGCGCGACTGGCTGACCGCCGCACTCGGCGACGACGCCGTGGCGGCGCAGTTCGCCGCCGTCAGTTCGGCGCCGGATCGGGCGGCGGAATTCGGTATCGCAGCGGACCGGGTGTTCTCGTTCGAGGACTGGGTCGGCGGCCGGTTCTCGCTGTGGTCGCCGGTCGGGCTATCGACCGCCATCGCCATCGGCGCCACGGCCTTCGAACAGCTGCTCGCCGGCGCGCACGCCATGGACCGCCACTTCGTCGCCGCGCCGGCAACGGGCAACCTGCCGGTGCTGCTGGCGGTCTCGGATTTCTGGAACCGCAACTTCCTGAGCTTGCCGGCGCGCGCCGTGCTGCCCTACGACGAACGGCTGCGCCTGCTGCCGGCGCATCTCCAGCAACTCGAGATGGAGAGCAACGGCAAGGGCGTGACGCTCGAAGGCGAAGCGGTGGCGCTGTCGCCGGCCGCCGTCGTCTTCGGCATGACCGGCACCAACGGCCAGCACACCTTCCACCAGATGCTGCACCAGGGCCCACCGCTGATCGCGGCCGAGTTCATCGGCGTCGCCGAGCCCGGCCACGCGCTCGCACACCATCACGACATGCTGCTCGCCAACATGCTGGCGCAGGCGGAAGCCTTGGCGCTCGGCAGCCGCGAGGGAGCAGTCGAACGCCACTGCCCGGGCGACCGGCCGAGCAGCCTGATCGTGCTGAAGCGCCTCGACGCGCGCTCGCTCGGCATGCTACTGGCGCTCTACGAGCACAAGGTGTTCGTCGAGGGCGTGCTCGCCGGCGTCAACACCTTCGACCAGTTCGGCGTCGAGCTCGGCAAGTCGCTGGCCGGTCCGCTGATCAAGGCGCTCGAAGGCCGAGCAGGCGCCGAGCCCGGTCCGGTCTCAGCCGCCGCTGTCGCCAAGCTCAAGGCGTGGAGGGGCTGATGGCCACGATCCGCCGCCTGCCCGAGACCGTGGTCAACCGCATCGCCGCCGGCGAAGTCGTCGAGCGTCCGGCCGCCGCCGTCAAGGAGCTGGTCGAGAACGCCATCGACGCCGGCGCGGCGCGCATCGCCGTCACCGTCGAGGACGGCGGCCAGTCGCTGATCCGCGTCGTCGACGACGGCTGTGGCATGACCGCCGCAGAGCTTTCGCTCGCCGTCGAGCGTCACGCCACCTCGAAGCTGCCCGACGACGACCTGCTGCACGTCAAGTTCCTCGGCTTTCGCGGCGAGGCGTTGCCGTCGATCGGCGCGGTCAGCCGGCTGCAACTGACCAGCCGGCCCGAGGGCGCGGCCGAGGCCTGGACCGTCCGCGTCGCCGGCGGCGCCGTCGCCGAGCCCGAGCCGGCCGCGCATCCCAAGGGCACGCGGGTCGAGGTGCGCGATCTGTTCTACGCGACGCCGGCCCGGCTCAAGTTCATGAAATCGCCGCGCACCGAGTTCGCGCACGTCGCCGAAATCCTGAAACGCCTTGCCATGGCGCATCCCGCCATCGGCTTCTCGTTCACCGACGCCGAGCGCCGCGTCTTCGACATGGCGCCCGAACAGGGCGAGTTGTTCGACGCGCGCCTGAAGCGCCTCGGCGCGGTCATGGGCCGCGAGTTCGGCGCCAACAGCGTTGCCATCAACGCCGAGCGCGAAGGCGTCAGGCTCACCGGCTACGCCGGCCTGCCGACGCTCAACCGCGGCAACGCCGCCATGCAGTTCCTGTTCGTCAACGGCCGGCCAGTCAACGACCGCATGCTTTTCGGCGCGCTGCGCGGCGCCTACCGCGACGTGCTAGCTTCAAACCGCTATCCGCTGGTGGCGCTGTTCGTCGAACTCGCCGCCGACCAGGTCGACGTCAACGTGCATCCGGCGAAAACGGAAGTGCGCTTCCGCGACCCGGCCCAGGTGCGCGGCCTGATCGTCGGCGCCATCCGCCACGCCCTGGCCGAGGCCGGCCACCGCGCCTCGACTACGGTCGCCGAGACCGCGCTCGGCGCCTTTCGTGCGGGCGACGGCGGACCGCGAAACAACGTCGCGCCATTGCCCTTCGCGCACCGGCCGTCCGGAACCCGTGTGCCGGCCGGCATGGCCGAAACGCTGGCCAACTTCAACGCGCCGTTGCTCGGCCGCGACTCAGGCCTGGCGGCGCGCATGCTGGAGCCGGCGACCGAATCCGAAACCGAGGCGCAAGCCGCCGCGCATCCCGCCGACTTTCCCCACGACTATCCATTAGGCGTGGCCCGCGCGCAACTGCACGGCACCTACGTCGTCGCCCAGACCGCCGACGGTATCGTCATCGTCGACCAGCACGCCGCGCACGAACGCCTGACCCAGGAACGCATCAAGGCCGCGCTCGCCGCGCGCGGCGTCGAGCGCCAGGCGCTGTTGATCCCCGAGGTTGTCGAACTCGACGAGACGGCGGCCGAGCGCATCGCGGCGCACTCAGGCGAACTCGCCGAAATGGGATTGGTGCTCGAGAGTTTTGGCCCCGGCGCCATCGTCGTGCGCGAGACGCCGGCGCTCTTGGGCGAGACCGACATCCAGGGCCTGGTCCACGACCTCGCCGACGACCTGGCCGAACTCGACGAAGCGTTGGCGCTGAAAGACCGCATCGGCGACGTCTGCGCCACCATGGCCTGCCACGGAAGCGTCCGCGCCGGGCGCAAGCTCAACGCCGACGAGATGAACGCGCTCTTGCGCGAGATGGAAGCGACACCCCTGGCCGGCCAGTGTAGCCACGGCCGGCCGACCTACGTCGAACTCAAGCTCGCCGATATTGAGAAGTTGTTCGGCCGGCGCTGAGGCATTTTATCGCTCACGCATTCCACCTCTGGCGGAAGCTCCGCGGCGGCGGCGCATTCGCGCCGGGGCCACGCTTGTGGCCCTGCGCATTTCGAAATCCTCTCGAAATGCTTTTGCTTATGCCGCCAACATCAGGAATTCGACCCGGGCGGCGCCGATGGTGCGCGCATCGAGCCGCACGTAATCCTTGGGCGGCGCCAGCGGTTCCTTCGCGGCGACCTCGACCACCGCGAGCCCGCCCTTGGCGAGCCAGCCGCGCTGCGCCATGCCGGCCAGCGTGAGTGCCGTCAGCCCCTGCTCGTAGGGTGCGTCGACGAAGGCGATGGCGCAGGGCGCCTTGGCCGCCAGCGGCGGCGGCGCGAGCCGGGTGGCGTCGAGCTTCAACAGCGTCACCTGGCGCCACACACCCAAATGCGCCGCGTTCTTCTTGGCCATGGCGATGGCGGCGGCGGAACTGTCGATCAGGCTGGCGTGCGAAGCACCACGCGACAAGGCTTCGAGCGCGAGTGCGCCGGTGCCGCAAAAGAGATCGACGACGCTGACGCCGTCGAGTTCGCCCGGCCACTCGGCCAAGCCGTGCTCGATGATGTTGAAGACGGCTTCGCGCGCGCGCTCGGAGGTCGGGCGCAGATCGTTGCCGCCGGGCGCCTCCAGCCGCCGACCCTTGAGGCTGCCGGCGACGATCCTCATCGCTGTTTTCTCGTGGCGATGCCGGCGACCTGTTCGCTCAGCACCTTGCCCTTGACCTCGTCGACGGTGCCGCGTTCGAGCTTGCCCAACTGGAACGGCCCGTAGGCGGTGCGGATCAGGCGGCTGACCTCGAGGCCGAGATGCGCCAGCACCTTCCGGACCTCACGGTTCTTGCCCTCGGCCAGCGAAACCGTGAGCCAGGTGTTGGCGCCCTTCTTGGCGGCGCCCTCCTCGGTCGCGTCGACGTTGGCGCGGATCGGGCCGTACTTGACGCCGTCGACGGTGACGCCACGCGAAAGCTGCTCAAGGCGCTTGTCGTCGACACGGCCGTGCACGCGCACGCGGTAGCGCCGCGTCCAGCCGTTGGCGGGCAGTTCCAGCCTTCGCGCCAGTTCGCCGTCGTTGGTCAGCAGCAGCAGGCCTTCCGAATTGAGATCGAGCCGCCCGACCGAAACCACGCGCGGAATTTCCACCGGCAAGCTTTCGAACACGGTCGGCCGGCCCTGGTCGTCCTTGTGGCTGGTGACCAGGCCGAGCGGCTTGTGGTAGCGCCAGAGCCGCGTCACCTCGCGCCCCGGCAGCGGCTTGCCGTCGACCTCGATGCGGTCGTCGTCGCCGACGGTGACGGCGGGCGTATCCAAGAGCTTGCCGTTGAGCTTGACCCGGCCGTCGGCGATCCAGCGCTCGGCATCGCGCCGGGAGCAGAGCCCGGCGCGCGCCATCACCTTGGCGATGCGTTCTTTTGCAGGCTGGGCGGTGTCGGGGGAAGCGGTCATGGCGGCAATGTATGCGCCGCCCCGAGGCTCCGCAAGCGGCGCTTGACGTCAACAGACCAGGGCGCCACGGTGCCCGCATGAGCCAGCACGACTACATGCGAATGGCATTGGAGGAAGCGCGCGCCGCCGGTCAGCGCGGCGAGGTGCCGGTCGGCGCCGTCGTCGTCAACCCGGCGCGCGACGAGGTATTGGCCAGGGCCGGCAACCGGGTCGAGGAACTTTCCGACCCGACGCTGCACGCCGAACTGATCGCCATCCGCCTGGCGACGGCCAAGGCCGGCAACCCCAAGCTGCTCGGCTGCGACATCTACGTCACGCTGGAACCCTGCACCATGTGCGCCCAGGCGATCTCGCTGGCGCGCATCCGCCGGCTCTACTTCGGCGCCTACGATCCGAAGTCGGGCGGCGTCGAGCACGGCGCGCGCGTCTACGACCACGCCACCTGCCATCACAAGCCGGAGGTCATCGGTGGGCTGGTGGAAACCGAGGCCGGCGCGTTGCTGGCGGACTTCTTCCGCGCCCGGCGATAGGCGCCGCTCAGATGCCGAGCTTGTCGCGAACCGCGTACCAGGCCTGCACGGCGGGCAGGAACCAGGGCCGGCCGTCGTAGAACGGGATCGCCTGGAACACGCGCTCGGCAAAGGCGCTCTCGCCGTCGGGCCCGCCGAGCACGCGCATCGCCGCCTTCATGCCGAACCAGCGCGCCCAGACGACGCCCGAGCCGGCGAAACCGGTGGCGAAGTGGACGCCGTCGCGGACGGCCAGTTGCGGCAGCGTGTCCATGGTGAAGGCGACGAAGCCCCACCACACGTTGGATACGCCGACGCCCTGCAATTCCGGGAATAGGCCGACGAGGTCATTGTAAAGATGGTCGTAGGGCAGCGCCTGGTCGGGTACATGGTTGCCGTAGATGCGCCCGCCGAACAGGATCCGCGTGCCGTCCGGCGACGGCCGGTAGTAGTGCCCCATCTTCCGCGTCTCGCCCATCATCCGGCGCTTCGGCATCAGCTTGGCCATCAGGTTATCGCCCAAGGGTTCGGTGGCGATGATCTGGCTCGCCACCGGCACCAGCCGGCGCCGCAGCCAGGGCAGGCCCTGATCGGTATAGCCATTGGTGCAGACGATGACGTCGCCGCAGGCGATCTCACGGCCGTCGATGGTGACGGTGAACCCGGCACCGTCGCGGCGGATGTCGCGGACCGGCGTGCGCCCGTGCACCTTGACCCCGGCGCCGAGCACGCGCGCCAGCATCTCCTTGTGGAACAGCGCCGGATGCAGGCCGCCGATGTCGGGGCGCAGCACGCCGCCGTGATAGTAGTCGGTGCCGATCTCGCCATGCTGGTCGGCGCGCTCGACCATGGTGGCGCCGATATCGAAGTTCCTGTTGAGCAGTTCGGCGGTGCGCTCGAGGTCGTCGAAATGCCCGGCCTCGCAGGCACCGGTGAAGCGGCCCGAAAGCTCGTAGGCGCAGTCGATGTTCTCTTCCTCGATGAAACGCTTCAAGTCGGCGCGCGCGGCGACGCCTTCGGCGAACATCTGCGTCGCGCGCTCGGGCCCGAACTTCTTGATCAGGGTGGAAATGCTCGGCCTGAGGTTGCCGCTGCAGATGCCGCCGTTGCGGCTGGACGCGCCATGGCCCGGATTGCCGGCGTCGAACACCTGCACCGACCGCCCGGCCCGCGCCAGCGTGAGCGCCGCGGAAAGCCCCGCGTAACCGGCACCGACCACGACCGCGTCGCAGTCAGCGTCGACCGGCACCGCCGGCAGTTCGGCCGGCGTCGCCGCCTGCCACCAGTAGGGCGTGAAATCGGGCGTGGCGTTCATCGGCCGGCCGCCAGTAAATGCTTGATGTCGCGCTTGTCGGCGCCCGACCTGAGCGCCGCCGCCGGGTCGGCGATCCAGCCGGCGATGTCCTTCCACACCGTCTGGGCGGGCAGGTCGCGGAGCAGCATGTGGTAACCCCCTTCGTAGAGCGCCACGCGGCGCGGCCCCTGCATGCTTTCGAGCATCAGCCGGGTCGGCCGCTTGGGGATGATCTGATCCTTTTCGCCGTAGAGAATCAAGGCGGGCGTGGCGAGTGCCGACGCCGCCGCCAGTCCGGCGTCCATCAAGTTGACCAGGCCGTAAAGGGTGCCGATGCGGGTTTCCTTGATGACGAGCGGGTCGCGCCCGAGCCGCACCAGCATTTCGTAGTTGTCGGACGGCACGATGCCGAGGCCGCGGCCGGTCAGCGTCATCCACGGCAGCGTGTGGGCGCCGAGCCAGAGCGCGGCGCGCTGGTAGAACGGCATGGTGACGCGGCCCCAGACGGCGGGCGCGGCGAGGATGACGCCCTTGACCGGCGGCCGGTCGTTGCCGGCCAGCGCCACCGTGGCGACGGCGCCGCCCATGGAACTGCCAAGCATGTAGAGCGGCACGCCCGGATGACGGCGCGAGAGCGCCAGTGCCGCGTCGGCGGCGTCGCGGGCGTAGGCCGCCACGCCGGCCCAACTGCCTGCGTCCGGGTCGGCGCCGAAGCCGCGCTGGTCGTAGGCGTAGGACGCGATGCCGCGCATGGCGAGGAAATCGCCCGGGTCGTCGAAGAAATTGGAATAGTCGTTGAAGCCGTGCAGCGCGAGGATCACCGCCTTGGGCTCGCCTTCCGGCAGCCATGCGCGGAGCGCCAGGCGCTTGCCGTCGGCGGCGATGAAGGCTTGCCCGGCGATCTCGGGCTGCTGGCGCGCCGCGCCGGGCGGCAGCAGGGTCGGCGCGCAGCCCGCCGAAGCCATGCCGACGGCCAGCATGAACGCGGCCACCAGGGCGCGAAAGCGCCTCACTCCGCCGCCGCCTCGCCGGACGCCTCGCCGTCCGTTGGGTCGTCCGTTGAGTCGTCAGGCCGGGTCAGGCGCAGGAACACGTCCTCCAGATCGGCGTCGCGGGTGGTGACGTCGACGATGCCGAGGCCAGCCTCGGCGAGCGCGGCGAAGATCTCGCCCGAGGTCACCTTGCTCGGCGCGTAGGCGACGCTGAGCCGGCGCGGTGCGAGCAATTCACCGCGGTAGGCGGCCAGGGCTTCGGGCAGATCGCCCAGGTCCTTGTCGACGGTGATCAGCATTTCCTTCGCGTCCAGGCGCGCCAGCAGTTGCGGCGTCGGCTCGCAGGCGATCAGCTTGCCGTGGTTGATGATGGCGATGGCGTCGCACATCGCCTCGGCCTCCTCCAGGTAATGCGTCGTCAGCAGCACCGTGGTGCCTTCCGCGTTCATGCGCTTCACATGAGTCCAGAGCTGGCGCCGCAAGTCGACATCGACGCCGGCCGAGGGCTCGTCCAGCACCAGCACCGGCGGGCTGTGCACCATGGCCTTGCCGACTAGGAGCCGCCGGCGCATGCCGCCCGAGAGCGAGCGGGTGTAGGCGTCGGCCTTGTCGGAGAGGCCGACGGCGGCGAGCACTTCGTCGGTGCGGCGCTCGGCGGCCGGGATGCCGTAGAGCCCGGCCTGCATGTCGAGGATCTCGCGCGGCGTGAAGAACGGGTCGATGTTGAGTTCCTGCGGCACCACGCCGATGGAGCGGCGCGCGGCGCGCATCTCGGTCTCGATGTCGTAGCCCCAGATCCGGGCGTGGCCAGTGGTCTTGGTCACCAGTCCGGCCAGGATGTTGATCAGCGTCGACTTGCCGGCGCCGTTGGGCCCGAGCAACCCGAAGAACGAGCCCCGCGGGATGGTCAGGCTCACATCCGCGAGCGCCGTGGTCATCCTGCGGCCGGCGCGTCCGTAGGTCTTGCAGAGGCCCTCGATGGCGATGGCCGCGTCGGGCGTGCCGGGGGCGGTGAAATAGGCCATGGGGGTCAATCGCGCAGCGCCGCCACCCTGTCAAGCGCCGGCTGCGTCACGACATTGATTCGGGCGGGCTTTGCGCTATCATCCCTGGCGATCCCGACCGCGAAAGAGGATGCCCGCCATGCCCCCGGAAACCGCCATAACCCGTCCCGACGACATCATCGAGGTGACCGCCAAACGGATCGCCTGCGACGGCGGCGACGGCGGCGGCGGCGCGCTCGGCCACCCCAAGGTCTATCTCGAGATGGGCGAGAAGTCCGAGATCACCTGCCCCTACTGCTCGCGGCACTACGTGCTCGCCGCGGGTGCCGTGGTCGCGGCGGGGCATTGAGGCTCTGCTGCTCGGCGGTCAGCTCTGCACTTTTCCGCCCTGCCGAACACAGCTTCGCTTGCTGATGTAGCGATGGATGCCATCTGGAAGCAAGCAGAGGTAATAGGTGTTGTCGTCGCCTTCCAATGATCCCGTTGTCCCAACGCCAACAAGTTTCTCGCAACGGACGGGATCGAAACCTCGGCGTTTAGCTTCATCGATGAACTTTCCTGCGTCGCTTGTCTCCGCCCATGTGGACGATTTGTCCTTGCTCAAGGCACGGGCGCAGAGTTGCTTGGCGCCGAGTGTAGCCGGATATCGTTCATTCGGGCCGGTCGTCTTCGCCGACGACGGCCTCGATCCCGCCGACACCTTGACCCGGCGGTCCTTGCCGCCACCGTCAGTCCGGAGGTCGCGCAGCAATTCGAACAATCGCGTGTCCAAATCGCCGTGGATGGCGCTGCCCTTGGTTACGCAAACCCCGCCGGTGAGATAGATCCGGCCGGACGCAAGCGCGTTGCCGCCGCCGCCCATCAGCGAGATGAAGGGAATACAGCGCGCGTTCGGCCCGTCGACATCGACGTAGTCGAACCGCTCGTTCCTGAGCAGCTTGCTCTTGATCGGGAATTCGCGGCCGACGGCGCCCGCGATCCTGAGATATTTTTCGATGGAACTGGACGACAGCTTGTCGTTCGCGCTGTAGCCGCTGAAGCCGGCGTAATAGCCTGAGGTCGCCTGGTAAAGAATGCTCCCGACCGTAACACCGTTGTAGGTCAGCCCGGCGTGTTCGATGTCGAGATCGCTCTGGCCTTTCCATTCCTGCAGCCGCTTGATGCCGAAGGGGCACCGCTGGCCCTGACGTGCCAGGGTACGTTGCGACCATACGCCCGGCCCGCGCCACGGTCATTCGAAAGCGAAGCTGGAACATAAACGGAACATTGTTGGAATTCCGAGGCCTCGAACCGGCGCCTTGAAACACTTGCCAGCCAAGCTAGAGCGGGCAATGCTGGGG
>JAYNJY010000035.1:0-9707 GCA_038110665.1 Rhodospirillaceae bacterium
GAGATCTTCATCGACATGCACAAGGAAGGCGCCGCCTTCCGCTCGCTGATGAACAACTTCGCCATCGCCATCTCGATCGGCCTGCAATACGGCGTGCCGCTGGACGAATTCGTCGAGGCCTTCACCTTCACCCGCTTCGACCCGTCCGGCATGGTCACCGGCAACGACACCATCAAGATGGCGACGTCGATCCTCGACTACATCTTCCGAGAGCTCGCCGTCTCCTACCTCGGCCGCAACGACCTCGCCCACGTCGAGCCGCAGGACCTGCTGCCCGACGCCCTCGGCGACGGGGCGGACGAGGGCGACCTGCCGGTCGCCGAAAACCACGCGCTCGAAGCCGTGCGCAAGCTCACCAGCCTCGGCTACACCCGCAACCTGCTCGTCATCAAGGGCAACCGCGGCGACGACGAGCTGCGCGCCACCGGCACCGACTCGGCCAGGCCGATCCAGGCCCAGGCCGTCGGCGCCCAGGTGACGCCGCCGGGGGCCATCGCCCAGGCCACCTCGGTCTCGGTGTCGGCGGCGGTGATGGAGAGCACGGACACGCACATGAGCCAGGTTCGCCAAGCCCGGATGAAGGGCTACGAGGGCGATCCGTGCGGCGAGTGCGGCAATTTCACGCTGGTGCGCAACGGGACTTGCCTCAAGTGCAACACCTGCGGTGCCACGAGCGGTTGCTCATGATAGACGACATCGACGGATCCTCCCTGGGAAACTCGGGGCGCGCGTCGGGGGCCCTCCCCGGCAGCGCCCCACTTTTTTCCCCTGACCCCGCGCGACAGGCCGTTTTCGAAATCGGCCCAGGCAGCCATTTTCCCTTGAAATGGCTGGACAGAAGCGCCATTTGCACCTCAGCCTGGGCTTCCTGGCGATGCGGAATACGCCGCGGGTTCGGTCGCGGCAGACTGCCGGCCCGAGGGCGCCTTAGTTCCAGGGTGGGAGTCGGAATTTGCATTCGAAAAAGCCCCGGATCATGGTGATCGACGACGATGCCCTCACAGCAAACGTCATCGAACAGATTCTGTCCCGCGACGGTTACGTCGTCACCAAGACGAACGACGCTGGCGGCGCGTTCGAACGGATTCTCGAAACGAAGCCCGACTGCATCATCTGCGACCTGATGATGCCCGAGGTCGACGGGCTAAACCTGCTGAAGCGCATCCGCGAGACGCAGGATCTCGAGGACGCCAAGTTCATCATGATCTCGGCCAAGGCCTACGACTTCGACCAGAAGCGGGCCTACGAGTTCGGCGCCGACGGCTATATCCGCAAGCCGCTCAACACCGACACCTTCACCGGCGAGGTCGAGCGTATCATCCAGGACCAGATCGAGATGCGGTTCTGGGGCGTACGCGGCACGCTGCCGGCGTCGGGCGAGAACACCATCAAGTACGGCGGCAACACGTCCTGCGTCAGCCTCGAATTTCCGCGCCGCCAGTTCTTCATCTTCGACGGCGGCACCGGCATCAAGCGGCTCGGCGATTGGCTGCTGAAGCAGGGCCGGCGCAAGATCACGGCGCGCATCTTCATCTCGCACCCGCATTGGGACCACATCAACGCGATCCCGTTCTTCGCGCCGCTCTACATCCAGGGCAACGAGTTCCAGCTGCTCGGCGCCAACCAGGGCGACATCTCCATGCGCGAGCTGATCTCGGCGCAGATGGAGGGCGTCTACTTCCCGATCACGCTTTCGGAGTTCGCGGCGCGCGTCTATTTCGACGACCTCAAGGAGGAGAGCCTGGAAGTCGACGGCATCACGGTGCGGACCAAGCTGCTGTCCCATCCCGGCAAATGCCTGGGCTACCGCGTCGACTACCACGGCCGCTCGATCTGCTACATCACCGACAACGAGATGTTCCTGGAGATCAGCGAGTTCTACGCGCCCCAGTACGAGGAACGGCTGATCAAGTTCTGCCATGGCGCCAACGTGCTGATCACCGACACCACCTACACCGACGAGGAATACAAGACCCGCGTCGGCTGGGACCATTCCTGCATTTCCAAGGTCGTCGAACTGGCGCACCGGTCCGAGACGAAGAAGCTCTATCTGTTCCACCACGACCCCGACCAGGACGACGCCGCCATCGACCGCAAGTTCGACATCGCCGCCACGATGCTTAAGAAGCGCAAGTCGGCGACCGAAGTGGTGGCGCCGCACGAGGGCGCGAGCTTCCGCATCTGACCCGCGCCGCGGCGCGACACCAACCAACGACCAGGGGGAGACCACCGCCATGGGCACCAAGATCGAAACCCGATTGCGCGAACTCGGCATCACGCTGCCGAAACCGGCCGCGCCCGCCGCCAACTACGTGCCTTACGTGGTCTCGGGCAGCCTGGTGTTCGTTGCCGGCCAGATTCCGGTGCTCGACGGCGAGCTCAAGTACAAGGGCCGCCTCGGCGGCGGCATGTCGATCGACGACGGTTACCAGGCCGCGCGTCTCTGCGGCCTCAACATCATCGCCCAGGCCGGCGCCGCCTGCGACGGCGATCTCGATCGCATCAAGCGCATTATCAAGGTCGGCGGCTTCGTCAGCTGCGCGGCCGATTTCTACGACCACCCCAAGGTCGTCAACGGCGCGTCCGATTTGATGGTCGAGGTGTTCGGCCAACCGGCCGGCCAGCACGCCCGCTTCGCCGTCGGCGCGCCGTCGCTGCCGCTCGGCGTCGCTGTCGAGGTCGATGCGGTGATCGAGATCGACTGAGACATCCAAATATTATGAAAAAAATCTTTAATTAGCATAAAATTCACCGACAATTCGATACCGGTAATGGCACAAGTGTGTCTACACTGTGGCCGGTGTCGTTGGTGAAATAGGGCTGGTTCGGGCCGCCGACGCCGCCCTCGTTCAAATCCTGGGAGCGCACCTTGGCCTTGCCCGACTTGTCGTACTCGAGCACCTTGGTGCCGGTCTGCGCCGCCGCCGTCCCGACTTGCGCGAACGCAACCGCCGCGGCCAGCAACGCCCGCCGCGCGCCCCATCCGACCCGGCGCGATCTCTCGTGCATTTACCGGTCCTGTTCGGCTAAGCTACGGAAACTATAACCGAATCTCCCGCCAATAACCGTCGCCCGAGGATGCAGCCAGGAACCCGCCTTAAAGTTGTAAATCCGGCAGAGCCGCGCCATGCCTGACGGGCCCGAGGCCTATTCGGTGCGGGTGCTGACGTCGCTCGCCGACGTCGGCGCCGCCAATTGGGATGCCTGCGCCGGCAGCGCCAATCCGTTCGTTAGCCACGCCTTCCTTTCGGCGCTCGAGGACTCCGGCTCGGCCACGGCGGAAACCGGCTGGATGGCGCGCCACCTGGTCGTCGACGACGGCCAGGGCGGCATCCTCGCCGCGGCGCCGGTCTATCTCAAAAGCCATTCGTACGGCGAATACGTGTTCGACTGGGGCTGGGCCGACGCCTACGAGCGCGCTGGCGGACGCTATTACCCGAAGCTGCAATGCGCGGTGCCGTTCACGCCGGTGCCGGGGCCGCGCCTGTTGGTCTCGGCCGCCGCCGACCCGGCCGAGGTGCCGGACCTGAAGAAGGCGCTGGTCGCGGCGATGACGCAACTGGCGGAGCAGTTGGGCACATCCTCGCTGCACGTCACCTTTCCGGAGAAAGCCGAGTGGGAACTAATGGGCGCCATGGGCCTGATGCTCCGCACCGGTCAGCAGTTCCATTGGGAGAACCGGGGCTACAGCGATTTCGACGGCTTCCTGGCCGAGCTGCAATCGCGCAAGCGCAAGCAGATCAGGAAGGAACGCCAGGAGGTCGCCGATCTCGGCCTTCGCTTCCGAGCGTTGCGCGGCGCCGAGATCACCGAACCCTGCGCCCGCGCGTTCTACCGCTTCTACCGCAACACCACCGACCGCAAGTGGGGGCCGAGCTACCTGACGCGATCTTTCTTCCCGATGATCGGCGAACGGCTCGGCGACGCGGTGGTGCTGATCGTCGCTGAAGCCGATGACCTGCCCGGCGGCAAGCCGGTCGCCGGCGCGCTCAATCTGGTCGGCGCCGACACGCTTTACGGCCGCAACTGGGGCTCGGCCGGGCACTACAACTTCCTGCACTTCGAGACCTGCTACTACCAGGCTATCGACTTCGCCATCCGCGAGGGCTTGCAGCGCGTCGAGGCCGGCGCCCAGGGCCCGCACAAGATCCAGCGGGGATACCTCCCCGTCGCGACCTATTCGGCGCATTGGATCGCCGACCCGGCGCTGGCGCGCGCGGTCGAGCGCTTCCTGATCGAGGAACGCGACGCCATGGAACAAGAACGGCGCGCCATGGCCGGCCATTCGCCCTACCGCAACGCCACGGAAAACCCCGCCGGTTGACTCTTCGTTAACCCCTGTTCGCTACGCTTCGTCCCAGGACGGAGATGTGGAAATGAAACCAGCGAAATTCTTCGCGGTGCTGGCCGCGCTTGGCGGCCTCGCCGCCTTCACCCCGAGTTCCGGCAACGCCGGCGCGCCCGAATGCGTGCGCACCTACGCCCAGGGCCATTCCGAATTCCTGGTCAACGCCTGCGACACCTGCCGCCGCGTCGCCATCACGCACCGGCGCTACGGCTCGAACGGCTCACCGGCGATGCGCACTTACGACCTGCAACCGAAGAGCAAGTTCCCGCTGCCGTTCAAGGGCGCCGGCCGCTCGCGCGTGACCAGCGACGTGCCTTGCCGAGACGAGGCCGGCGGCGGCCAGGACCTGCTCAACCCCGGTAAGGGCCGGCGCGAGGAAGCGCCGAAGACCTGCGTGTCGCTGCAGTCGACGGCGCGCAACGGCGTCGTGCTGGTCAACCAGTGCGGCGGCTGCCGCGCCGCCGCGGTTGTGCGCTATGCCGCCAACGGCCAATCGATGGGACGCGAGTTCTTCAAGGTACTCGGGCGCGGCGTCGTGCCAGTGCCGGCCAAGGGCGCGGCCAAGGTCGGCTACCTCGCCGACGTCGACTGCCCGTCTTAGGCGCTCGAGGAACCGCCCTTCCCCTTGGGCTCGAACCACCGGTGCACGAACACCTGGATATCGGGGTCGTCGTAACCAAGAAGCCGGCCGATTTCGGTTTCCAGTTCGGGCGTGGTGCGTACCTTGTCTTCAATAAATCCGCGTTCGATTTCGATCAACCGATCCATGCGCCACGCTTCGCCCGGCAACGCATAGAAGTAAAACCGCAGACTTTGAGGATATTTGGAAAACCCGTTGATGACAATCTCGCGCTTAATGAACCGTCCGGCCTTCGCATAGGGATCGAGAGCGATCTCGGACGGTTCCATGTCCGGCGGAAGATCGTCGTTGAACATGGCCAGCGGCTTCTTGCCCGCCAGCATGAGTTCCAACTCGCGGCCCTCGTGCGGACCGATGCCTTCCGGCAGTTTATCTTCTTCCATGCCGCGAGCATACCCACTCGGCATGCGAATTTCAGGTCGAATGATTGTTAGCCAAGCCTACTTCTCGACCAGCGCCGGCACCTTGCCGCCGCGGTCGCGCTTGGCCGGCGGTTTGGTCGCCTTGCGCTTGACCGGCAGGTTGGAACCGTCCGGGTAGTCGAACACGACCTTGCCGTCGTCGACCTTGACGACCACGACGCCACCCTTCGACAACTTGCCGAACAGCAGTTCCTCGGCGAGCGGCTTCTTTATCTGCTCCTGGATGTCGCGGGCGAGCGGCCGGGCACAGAACTTCTCGGGGTAGCCCTTCTTCGCCAGCCTGTCGGGCGCACCATCGGTGAGCTCGATCATCACGCCGCGGTCCTCGAGCTGGGTTTCCAGTTCGATGATGAACTTGTCGACGACCATGGCGACCACTTCCGGCGGCAGCGCCGAGAACGCGATGGTGGCATCGAGGCGGTTGCGGAACTCCGGCGTGAACAGTTTTTCGATCGCTTCCGTGTCCTCGCCGATGCGGCTCTCGCGGCCGAAGCCCATGGGCGGCTTAGCAAGATCGGAAGCGCCGGCGTTGGTGGTCATGATCAGGATGACGTTGCGGAAGTCGATGCTCTTGCCGTTGTGGTCGGTGAGTTTGCCGTGGTCCATGACCTGGAGAAGGATGTTGAACAGGTCCGGATGCGCCTTCTCGATTTCGTCGAGCAACAGCACCGAATGCGGCTGGTGGTCGATAGCGTCCGTCAACAGGCCGCCCTGGTCGAAGCCGACGTAGCCCGGCGGCGCGCCGATCAGGCGCGAGACCGAATGGCGTTCCATGTATTCCGACATGTCGAAGCGCACCAGTTCGACGCCCATGATATGCGCCAACTGGCGGGCGACCTCGGTCTTGCCGACGCCGGTCGGGCCGGAGAACAGGTAGCTGCCGACCGGCTTTTCCGGTTCTCGGAGCCCTGCGCGCGCCAGCTTGATGGCGCTCGCCAACGCCTCGATCGCCTTGTCCTGGCCGAACACTACGGTCTTGAGGTCGCGCTCCAGCGTCGCCAACTGCTCGCGGTCGTTGGTCGAGACGCTCTTCGGTGGGATGCGGGCGATCTTGGCGATCACTTCCTCGACATCGCGCACGGTGACGGTCTTCTTGCGCCGGCTTTCCGGCAGCAGCATGCGCGAGGCGCCAACCTCGTCGATGACGTCGAGCGCCTTGTCCGGCAGCTTGCGGTCGTTGATGTAGCGCGCGGCGAGTTCGACGGCGCTCCTGAGCGACTCGGCGGTGTAGCGCACCTTGTGATGGTCCTCGAAGTAAGGCTTCAGGCCCTTCAGGATCTTCACGGTGTCCTCGATCGAGGGCTCGTAGACGTCGATCTTCTGGAAGCGCCGCACCAGCGCACGGTCCTTCTCGAAGTAGTTGCGGTATTCCTTGTAGGTGGTCGAGCCCATGCAGCGCAGCGCGCCCGACTGCAGCGCGGGCTTGAGGATGTTGGACGCGTCCATGGAACCGCCCGACGTCGCGCCGGCGCCGATCACGGTGTGGATTTCGTCGATGAACAGGATCGCGTGCGGCAGGCCCTCGAGTTCCTTCATGACGTTCTTAAGGCGCTCCTCGAAATCGCCGCGGTAGC
The DNA here is from genome assembly GCA_038110665.1 of Rhodospirillaceae bacterium. GTDB lineage: Bacteria > Pseudomonadota > Alphaproteobacteria > Rhodospirillales > Casp-alpha2 > TMED8. Next base: position 6,985 of record JAYNJY010000035.1, read on the forward strand.
GCGTGCCGGCGAGCAGCGCACCCATGTCGAGCGCGTAGATGACGGCGTCGTCGAGCACCTCCGGCACGTCGCCCTCGACGATGCGCTTGGCCAGGCCCTCAGCGATGGCGGTCTTGCCGACGCCGGGATCGCCGACGTAGAGCGGGTTGTTCTTGTTGCGCCGGCAGAGGATCTGGATGGTGCGCTCGATCTCCGCCTGGCGCCCGATCAGCGGATCGATGCGGCCCTCGGCCGCCTTCTCGTTGAGATTGACGCAATAGGTGGTGAGCGCCTCCTCGCCCTTGCGCACGACCTTCTCCTCGGCCGCTTCTGCCTCGGCGCCGTGCACGGTCCGCGCGCGGTCCTCGCCGGCGACCTTGGCGATGCCGTGCGAGATGTAGTTGACGGCGTCGAGCCGGGACATCTCCTGCAACTGGAGGAAATAGACGGCGTGCGATTCGCGCTCGGAGAACAGTGCCACCAGCACGTTGGCGCCGGTCACCTCCTCGCGGCCCGACGACTGCACGTGGATCACGGCGCGCTGGATCACCCGCTGGAAGCCGGCGGTCGGCTTGGGCTCGGCGTCGTGCGGCGAGACCAGGTCCTTGAGTTCGCTGTCGAGGAAATCGGTGGTGTCCTCGGCGAGGCGCTCCAAGTCGACCCCGCAGGCCTTCATCACCGAGCGCGCGTCCTGGTCCTCGGTCAGCGAGAGCAGCAGGTGCTCGAGCGTCGCGAACTCGTGGTTGCGCTCGGTCGCCAGGCCCAGGGCCCGGTGCAGGGTGTGTTCCAGATTGCGCGAAAGCAATTCAGTTCTCCTCGTTGTCGCTGCCATCCTTCTCGATGGTGCATTGCAGGGGGTGTTGGTTCTGTTTCGCCAGGTCCATGACCTGGGTGACCTTGGTTTCCGCCACTTCGTAGGTATAGACGCCGCAAACGCCGACGCCGCGTTGATGCACGTGCAGCATGACCTGGGTGGCGCGGTCGTGGTTCATGGAGAAGAAGCGCTGCAGCACGTAGACGACGAACTCCATCGGCGTGTAGTCGTCATTGAGCATCAGCACCTTGTACATGGACGGGCGCTTGGTCTTGGGTCGGGTCTTGAGCGCGATGCCGGTGTTGGGGCCGCCGTCGTTGCCGTCGTCGTCGATGCGGGACGGCGGTTTCGGCGGTTCGTCCGGCCCGCCGCTCATGGAAATGGGGATTATTGGTTCGTCGAATTCCATACGTTAATAATATGGGATGTTTTGCGCCGCGCAAAAGCCCTTCCGCATGAAATCGCCGCGAAGGGCGTCCGGTTGACCCTAATTCGCGGAAAACCGGCCCTAATCCAAGGTTTCAGGGTGGAACAGGCGGTCCGGCGAGAGCCGTTCTGGGGCCAGGTGCTGGGCCACCGAATATCGGCAGAGCGCATCTAGCGCGGCGCGATTCCTCTCGACGCCGTAGGGCCAATAGTCGACGCCCATGAGGGCGCGGGTGTCCTCCCACTCCGCCGCCAGCCACGGCAGCTGGATGCGGTTGGCCGACGCCGTCGCCGTCGCCGCCAGTTCGGCCATGGCGAGGCGGCGGCTTTCCAGCAGCGCATCGTAGACCGCGCGGGCCAGGCCGGGCTGCGCCTCGGCCAGTTCGCGCCGGAGCCCGACGAGGTGCATGATCGGGAAGATGCCGGTGCGCGCGTAGTAGTCCCGCTCGGCTGCGCGCACGTCGGGGAACAGCCGCGCAATGCGCGCATCGCCGGCGACGAAGGCGTCGGGCGGCGCCGGCGCGATGACCGCATCGAGTTCGCCTGCGACCAACAGCTCGTTGAGCGTGCGGCCCTCGGCAACCGGCGCGACATCCATCCGCGCGGGCAGGTCGAGCGTCAGGCGTTCCTTGCGACCGGCCTGGTTCAGTCCGCCGGTGCGATAGCGCAGCCGGTCGGTGTCGACGCCGTATTCGTCGGCGAGCAGGCCGCGCGCCCATAGCGCCATGGTCATCTGGTATTCGGGCACGCCGACAAGGCGGCCCTCCAGGTCCTTCGGCCCGGCGATGCCGCGGTCCGTGCGCACGTAGATGCCGCCGTGACGGAACGCGCGCGAGAGATAGGCCGGCAACGCCACATAGGGGCAGGCGCCCTTGGCTAGTTGCATGACGTAGCTCGACGCCGACAATTCGGAAATGTCGTAGGGCGCCTCGGTGAAGGCGCTGGCGAAAATCTGGGTCGGATACTGGACCTCGACGGCGAGTTCGACGCCGGGAATGGTGACGCGACCGTCGAGCAGCGCGGCGACGCGGTCGTAGTTCCAACAGGTCATTGTAAGATGCATCGAGCGGGACGTTGACCGATCACCGCGCGGTTGGCAATTGCGGAAATGACAAACGCCCGGTGGGGGGAAGGCCCACCAGGCGGTCTATCAGGCTGCCCAATCCGATTGGGGGGGAATGTGGGTTAGGCAGCGAGCTCCTTGGTGAACTTCTCGACCGTGACGTTGACGCGCTTGGTCAGCGGCGCCGCGGCTTCCTCGGCCAACTTGACCGTCATGTCGGTGATCTTGCGGCTGTCGTTCATGGCCTTCTCGTAGGAGGCCTTGACCATGTCGTTCTGGATCGCGACGGCGTCCTGAACCGACTTGCAGCCCAGCACCTTCTTGGCGACGGCGGCGTTCTCTTCGATCATCGCCTGGGCGATGGCGAAGAATTCCTTGTTGAGGTTCTGCACGCCCTTCACGAACACCGCATTGGCCTTGACCATGGCATCGACGTTGTCC
>JAYNJY010000035.1:9717-13023 GCA_038110665.1 Rhodospirillaceae bacterium
TCTTGAACATCTCGGTACCGGCCTTGACGGCGGCAGCAACCTGCTCCTGGCTCACGGCGACGGCCTTCTCGACGCCCTTGGTGGCGGCTTCGGCGCCCGCCTTGACGACGGACTCGACGGTTTCCTTGCCGGCGGCGACAGCGGCTTCCACGGTTTCCGTGGCGGCCTTCGCGGCGGCGGGTTTCTTGGTGGTGGCCATATCACTCTCCATATCTCGGCCGTTACGCGGGCCATCCCGCTCCGGCTGGAAATCTAATGCTGCAATGCAGCAACTTCAGCTTGAATATAGCCCGCCGAAATCCGACGTCAATAAAATTTTGTGCGGCGCAAAAAATAATTCATACATATTTTTAGTTAGTTACGGCATTAATGCGGCACCTGCGTTCAAATTTTCGAATTAGAGCAATGCACTCGTTAAATTCCTGGGCTGGGGCGCATGCCGCGCGTCTGCCGGCGGCGAACGGCGCGCGAGTACTGGCCGATTAACCCTTTCTTCATTACCCACTTGCTAGGAAACAATTGACTCGGCTCCGAAATTTCTAGAGACGCTTGTCGAATTTCGTGATTTAATCCCGGCCAAGATCACAAAGGCCGCCTGGGAAATGGGGATCGGGACTTGAGGGTGCGAGAGGGTTCTAGCCTGAAAAAGCCTGGATTCTGGGGCCGCTTGGGCATCGCCGCCGTCCTCGCCGGATGGCTCGGGAGCCACGCCGCCAGCGCCGAAGCCGGCTACGCCAGCATCATCGTCGACGCCGATACCGGGCGAATCCTGCACGCCACCAACGCCGACACCCGCAACTACCCCGCCTCGCTGACCAAGATGATGACGCTCTACATCGTCTTCGACGCGCTCGAGGTCGGCAAATGGACGCTCAACACCCGTCTCACCGTATCGGCGCGCGCCGCCGGCCAGGCGCCGTCGCGTCTCGGCCTCGAGGCCGGCTCGACCATCCGGGTCGAGGACGCGATCCTGGCGCTGGTCACCAAGTCGGCCAACGACGTAGCGACGACGGTGGCGGAGAACCTGGCCCGGAGCGAGTCCGACTTCGCCATGATGATGACCTCGGTGGCGCGCAAGCTGAACATGAGCCGCACCACCTTCCGCAACGCCTCCGGTCTGCCCAACGGCGGCCAGATGAGCACCGCGCGCGACATGGCCTTGCTCGCTCGGGCGCTGCTGCAGCACCACGGCAAGTACTACCACTACTTTTCAACCAAGGAATTCCAGTACGCCGGCCACACGCACCAGAACCACAACAAGCTGCTGACCACCTACAACGGCGCCGACGGCATCAAGACTGGCTACATCCGCGCATCGGGCTTCAACCTCGCCGCCTCGGTCAAGCGCGGCGGCACGCGACTGATCGGCGTCGTGTTCGGCGGGCGCGATTCGCGCCAGCGCAACCGCATCATGACCAAGCTGCTCAACAAGGGCTTCTCCGTCGTCGACGGCCGGCGCAAGGCGCCGATGGTGGCCGACAAGCTGCCGGAGCGCGAAACCGTGGTGCAATCGGTCGTGCGCCAGCCCCCACGTGAAATCGCCCGCGCGCCGAGCGTCCCGGCGCCGGCGCGGCCCGCCAACCCTGGCGGCACCGCCGAGGAATGGGCGATCCAGGTCGGCGCCTATGCGCGCTATTCGCAGGCCTACCAGGCGGCGCGCACCGCAATGGACATGGCCGCCCAACTGGTCGGCAGCGGCACGGTCAAGGTCGTGCCGTTGAAGACGCGGCGCGGCAAGACGCTCTACCGCGCGCGCATCCACGGCATCGCCAAGGACACCGCCTACGCCGCCTGCAAGTTGCTGACCAAGAAGGAACGCGACTGCATGGAACTCCGGCTCACCGAAATGCGGGTCGCCGAAAACACCCACTGACGCGGGCGCCGGCCCAACCCCTACGCAGCTTCGGATTATCCGGCCCTACATCTCCGGCGGTTCGATGCCGCTTTGACGGAGCTGATCGGCAAGCGCCTGCTTGAGGCGCTGGAGACCGGCATCGGTGGTCGATTCGCAGCGCGCCACCAGCACGGCCTGGGTATTGGACGCGCGCAGCAGCCACCAGCCGTCGTCGGTCTCGACGCGCACGCCGTCGATATCGATGACGCGTCCGCCTTCGGTGGCGAGACGCGTGCCCACTTCCTCGACGACCTTGAACTTGCGGTCCTCGGCGCAGTCGAAGCGAAGCTCGGGCGTGTTCTGATATGGCGGCAACGAATCCCTGATCTCGGCCAGGCTTTGGTTTCCGCCGGCGACAACGGACAGCAGGCGCACGGCGGCGTAGAGCGCGTCGTCGTAGCCGTAATAGCGGTGCTTGAAAAAGATGTGCGCGCTCATCTCGCCGGCCAGGGGCGCGCCGCTGTCGGCGAGCTTCTTTTTGATGTGTGAGTGGCCGGTCTTCCAAAAGAGCGGCACGCCGCCAAGGCGTTCGATCTCGTCCTGGAACAGCCGGCTCGCCTTGACGTCGGCGATGATGGTGGCACCGGGCATGTCTGCGAGCACGTCGCGCGCCAGCACGACCAGGATCTGGTCGCCCCACAGCACCCTGCCCTTGCCGTCGACGACACCGATGCGGTCGCCGTCGCCATCGAAGCCGATGCCGAGGTCGCAGCCCTCGTCGGCGACGCAAGCCTTCAATTGGGCCAGGTTCTTCTCCACCGTCGGATCGGGGTGGTGATTGGGAAAGGTGCCGTCGATCTCGGCGTTGATGACGACGTGTTCGCCGGGCAGGTGCTGGACCAAGGCCTCGACCGCCTCGCCGGCGGCGCCGTTGCCCGGATCCCAGGCGACCTTGAGCTTGCGCGTGCCGGCGTAATCGGCCGCCAGGCGCTCGACGTAGGTCGCGAGGATGTCGTGATGCTCCGACCTGCCCTCGCCCGGCACGAAATCGCCGGCGGCCACGCGCTTGCCGAGCGCCTGGATATCGGCGCCGAAGAAGGCACGGCCCTGGAAGGTCATCTTGATGCCGTTGTATTCGGGCGGGTTGTGGGAGCCGGTGATCATCATGGCGGCGTCGGTTTCGAAATGATGCGAGGCGAAATACAGCATCGGGCTCGGGCCGCGGCCGCTGCGTACGACGCGAAGCCCCGTCGCCATCAAGCCCTTGGCGGCGGCGGCCTCCAGTTCCGGCGAATGCAGCCGGCCGTCATAGCCGAGCGCGACGGACCTGCCGCCGGCCTCGACGAGGATGGAACCGAAACCCTGGGCGATCGCCTCGACATCGGCGGCGGTCAGCGTTTCGCCGACGATGCCGCGAATGTCGTACTCGCGCAGGATCGTCGGATCGAGGCGGCGCGCCGAACCCTTACCCG
>JAYNJY010000035.1:13033-17248 GCA_038110665.1 Rhodospirillaceae bacterium
CCCTTAACCGTGCTCAATCGTCGGCTCCCGGGGTTGCCGGCTGGACCGTGGCGCGGCCGATGCTGGAATAGTGGAACCCGGCCTGGGCCATTTCGTCCGGCTTGTAGATGTTCCTGAGGTCGATCATCACCGGCGCCTTCAGCAGGCCCTTCACGCGCTTCAAGTCGAGCGCGCGGAACTGGTTCCATTCGGTGACGAGGGCGACGGCGTCGGCGCCGTCCAAGGTTTCGTAGGCGTCCTTGCACCAGACCACGCCGGTCATCAGCTTCTTCGCCTCCTCCATGCCCTCGGGATCGAAGGCACGTACCGTGGCACCGGCCTTCTGCAGCCCGGCGACGATGTCGAGGCTGGCGGAATCCCGCATGTCGTCGGTGTTCGGCTTGAAGGTTACGCCGAGGATGGCGACGGTCTTGCCCTTAACGTCGCCGCCGCAGGCCTTGATGATCTTGTCGGCCATGCGGCCCTTGCGCCTGGCGTTGACGTCGACGACCGTGTCGACGATGCGGAGCGGGCTGCCGACTTCCTCGGCGGTACGCACCAGCGCCAGCGTGTCCTTCGGGAAGCACGATCCGCCATAGCCGGGCCCCGCGTGCAGGAACTTGCGCCCGATCCGGCCGTCGAGGCCGATGCCGCGCGCCACGTCCTGAACGTCGGCGTCGACGACCTCGCAGAGATCGGCGATCTCGTTGATGAAGGTGATCTTGGTGGCGAGGAAGGTATTGGCCGCGTACTTGATCAGTTCCGAGGTCTGGCGCGAGGTAAAGACGATCGGCGTCTCGATCAGGTAGAGCGGCCGGTAGAGTTCGCGCATCACCTCGCGGGCGCGTTCGCTCTTGGTGCCGATGACGACGCGGTCGGGGTGCATGAAGTCCTCGATCGCCGAGCCCTCGCGCAGGAATTCGGGATTGGAGACCACGTCGAAATCGTCGTCCGGGCGGATTTCCGAGATGATGCGCTCGACCTCGCGGCCGGTGCCGACCGGCACGGTCGACTTGGTCACCACCACCGTGTAGCCGGTAATCGCCTCGGCGATCTCCTTGGCGGCGGCATAGACATAGGAAAGGTCGGCGTGGCCGTCGCCGCGACGGCTCGGCGTGCCGACGGCGATGAATACCGCGTCGGCGCCGGCGACCGCCTGCTTGAGGTCCGTGGTGAAGGTCAGGCGCCCGGCCTCGACGTTGCCGGCAACGAGATCCTCGAGCCCCGGCTCGTAGATCGGCATGCGACCGTCCTCGAGCATCGCGATCTTGGAGGCGTCCTTGTCGACGCAGACCACGTCGACGCCGAATTCGGAGAAGCACGCACCGGAGACGAGGCCGACGTAGCCGGTGCCGATCATGGCGATGCGCATGGCTCGGGATCCTTTTCTTCTTCCCCCGGCCTCGGCCCTAGAGGATTTCCTTCAGAATGTCGCGGATATTGCCGCGGAGATCCGTCCGAGCGGTACAGAACGCGACGTTGGCGGCGACGAAGCCGAGCTTGGTGCCACAGTCGAACCGACGGCCCTGGAAACGCAGCCCGTGGAACGGAGTCCGGCCGATAGTGTTGGCCATGGCATCGGTGAGTTGGATCTCGCCGCCGGCGCCGGTCTCGAAGCGGTCGAGATGCTCGAACACTTCGGGCTGCAGGATGTAGCGGCCGATGATCGACAGAGTGGACGGCGCCTCCGTCGGCTTCGGTTTCTCGACCAGGCCCTTGGCCCGAGCCAGGCGGCCGTCATCCTCGGCGACATCGAGGATGCCGTAACGGTCGGTCTTTTCGCGCGGCACGTCCTCGACCGCGACGAGATTGCCGCCCAGCTCCGCGTGCGCCGCGACCATTTGCTTCAAACAACCGGGCTGGGCCTGGATCAGGTCGTCCGGCAAAAGCACCGCGAACGGCTCGCCGGCGACGAACTGGCGCGCGCACCAAACCGCGTGGCCGAGGCCGAGCGGCCGGCGTTGGCGGGTATAGGCCATACGGCCCGGATCGGGCGTGTGGCGCTCGACCTCCTGGAGTTCTTCGAGTTTGCCGCGTTCCTTGAGGATGGCTTCAAGCTCATAGGCGTGGTCGAAGTGGTCTTCCATCAGGTGCTTGCCGCGCCCGGTGACCAAGACGAACTCGTCGATGCCCGCCTCCATCGCCTCCTCGACCGCGTACTGGATCAAGGGCTTGTCGACGATGGTCAGCATTTCCTTCGGCATGACCTTGGTGGCGGGCAGAAAGCGCGTGCCGAGACCGGCAACGGGGAATACGGCCTTGCGGACGGGTTTGACCATGAAAAGCGGCCCTCGGAAACGGTTTCCGGCAGCGCGCGGCGGCCAGGCGCGCCCTTTGTGCCACAGCCCATCCTCAACCGCAATATGTGAGATTGTTACGGTTCTGCGACTGTGCCTGGTCAGGCCCTGATCTGCGCCAGGAAGTCGTCCGAAATCCACCTCAGTTCGGTGACGTTGCGGCCAAGCGACGCGACCGCGCCGCTGACCCGCTCCGAGGCTTCCGCGCCGTTGGTCGCCGGCGATGGTCCGGGCGATTTCCTGGGGCGCGGCGCTCTGCTCGTTCACCGCCGACGCAACGGCCGACGAGATCGCCTAAATGTCGCCGATCGTCGAACTGACGTTTCCGACGGCATCGACCGCCCGCCCGGTGCTTTGCTGGATGTCGTTGATCTGGCCAGTGATCTGTTCCGTCGCCTTGGCGGTCTGCGAGGCCAGGTTCTTGACCTCGCTGGCGACCACGGCAAAGCCCTTGCCGGCCTCGCCGGCACGCGCCGCCTCGATGGTCGCGTTGAGCGCCAGCAGGTTGGTCTGCTCGGCGATGTCGGTGATCAACGCCACCACCTCGCCGATCGATTGCGCCGCCGCGGCCAAGCCCTGGATGGTCTGGTGCGCCTCCGCCGAACGCTGGACGGCGTTCTCCGAAACCGAACTCGCCTGGCTCACCTGCCGGCTGATCTCGGCGATGGACCCTGTCAACTGTTCCGCCGCCGAGGCGACCATCTGGATTCCCTGCGACGAGTTCGTCGAGGCCTGAGCCACGACCGCCTAGCGATCCTTGGTCTCGGCGACGACGCCGGACATCGTGCGCGCGGCCTCCTCCATGTCGGTGACGGCGGCGCCGACGGATTTCACCACCGTCGCAAGCGAGCGCTCGAAATCACGCATCGCCGTCTCCATCTTTGCGTGCTAGCGATTCTGCTCGAGTTGCTCCTGGTCCTTGCGAAAGCGATCCTGTTCCTGCCGGGCGGCGTTTTCCTGCACCTTGACGGTGGCGTCACGGTAGGCGTTGACGGCCGCCGCGATGGTGCCGATCTGGTCGCTGGAGCGATGCTCGACGGAAACATCGGTATCGCCCGCACCGATGCGGCCAAGGGCCTTGGCACAGGCACGCAACGGGTTTTCGATGGAACGCACGATCAGGATCGCGATGCCGATGAAAAGTGCGAGGGCAATACCCGCCGCGACCAAGGTCGCCAGTTGCGCGGTCTCGGCGGTGCGGGTCGCCGCATCGCGCTTGGAGACGACCGCCTTTTCGATCATTTCGCCGACCTTTTCGTTCTCGGTGGCGAGGGCTTCGAACTCCTTGAAGAAGGCGGGGACATCCTGGATCGCCGTCTTGCGGTCCTTGAAGGCGGCGGCGGCCAATTTCTCGGCGGCACCGATATAGGCGTTCAGGGCCGCCCTGACCTTCGCGATGGCCGCGATGATGTCCGGCGACAACGGCAGCTTCTCATTGTCGGCGATGGTCTTGCGGAAGGTTTCGGCGTTCTCCGAGAGATCCTTCAAGATGGTCTGCTTGTCGCCGAAATTCTCGCCGGCCGAAACCAGGAGCGCGGTCAGGACATCGCCCTTGAGCGCATCGTGCATCATGTCGCCGAGCAGGAAATTGCCCAGTGCCTGGCCGGTCGCGGCGACCTAATCGAACAATTTCGTCAGATTTTTCTCGGAATATTCCGCAATTGCCGCGAGCGCGACGATCAAGGCGCTGGTAACGCCGATCATTGCGACGAACTTGGCGCGCAAGGTGGTTTTCTTGAACACCGTATCTTCCCCCAAAGCTCACTAGCGGAGAATTCGACCGGCCGGCACGGTGTCTGGGCCCGGTCTCCACGCCACAAAACGTCATCGTGGTGGCCGAATATGCTCATGGGCACGGCAATTGACAGCGACACCTTGGGGTATAACCGAAATGTGAATTTTTTTAGGGGCTGTCCTAGCTAAGCGATCTGCTTGGGCT
>JAYNJY010000036.1:0-7444 GCA_038110665.1 Rhodospirillaceae bacterium
CTATATATGTGCCCGCCGTAACCGTAAGACTGCCAAGCACAACGCCAGACTCAATCCAAGACTTCGCCATGCGTTTCAAGTTCGCCGCGCTCTACATCGCGCTCATCGTGCTCGTCAACTGGGGCTTCACGGTGGTGCCGCTGGTCGACATGCCGGGCGGCAGCAAGTGGCCGCCGATGTCGCTAGTCGTCGGACTGATATTTGTGGCGCGCGACTTCGCCCAGCGCGAGATCGGCCACCGCGTCATCATCGCCATGCTGATCGCGGCCGGCCTGAGCTACGTCATGGCAAGCCCGTTCGTCGCCGTCGCAAGTTTAAGCGCCTTCCTGATCAGCGAGTTCGCGGACTGGGCGGTCTACTCGTTCACGCGCCGCTCGTTCGCCCAGCGCGTGCTGTTGTCCAGCCTGGCCGGCACGCCGTTGGACAGCGTCGTCTTCCTTGCTGTCATCGGGCACCTCACCTTCGCCGGCGCCGCCGCTATGACGGTGAGCAAGATGCTCGGCGCCTGCGTCGTCTGGTGGATGCTGCGCCGGCGCGAAGCCGCCGCCTGATCCGGACACCATGGCCGCACCCACCGCCATCGTATTGCTGAGCGGCGGGCTCGATTCTGCGACCGTCGCCGCCGCCGCCCGCGACCGGGGGTTCCGCGTCGTCGCGCTCAGTTTCCGCTACGGCCAGCGCCATGCGCTGGAACTGGAGGCCGCCGCCCAGCAGGCCGCGGCGCAACAGGTGGCGCGCCACGTCGTCGCCGAGATCGATCTCCGCGCCTACGGTGGCTCGGCCCTGACCGCCGACATCGCCGTGCCGAAGAACCGCGGCGCGGCCGAGATCGGCGCCGGCATCCCGGTCACCTACGTGCCGGCCCGCAACACCATCTTCCTCGCCCACGCCCTCGCCTTGGCCGAGGTCGAGGCGGCGAAGAACATCTTTATCGGTGTCAACGCGCTGGATTACTCGGGCTATCCCGATTGCCGGCCGGAGTACGTCGCCGCCTTCCAGGCGATGGCGCGCCTCGCCACCAAGGCGGGCGTTGAGACCAAGACGGGCGAACGCGAACTTACCATCCACGCGCCGCTGCAGGATTTGACCAAGGCCGGCATCGTCGAACTCGGCACGCGCCTCGGCGTCGATTTCGCCAAGACCTTCAGTTGCTACGACCCGCCCGGCGGCGCCGGCGCGCTCGAGCATTGCGGCGCCTGCGACGCCTGCCAGCTTCGCCGCAAGGGCTTCGAGGAAGCCGGCGTTCAGGACCCGACCACCTACCGCGCCTGAGCCTTCACGACGGGGATTGCCAGCGCCGTTGGCGCTGCTAAGTTGTCGCCATTCCGGGGAGGGAATGGCCCAGGGACGGCCCGCCGCCGTGGCCACAGCGCCGCGCCCCGTTCCCGCCCGGCCCGCTGTTCCCGAGGAGGAAACCTGTCATGACGACCTTCAAGACCGCGGCCCTCGCCGCCGCCGCGACGTTCGTGCTTTCGGTGGCCGCCCAGGCCGAGACCCGCGTCACCTACAAGTCGGCGAAGACGGCGTCGTCCTATTACCAGATGGGCGTGCAGATCGCCGAGGCGATGAAGAAGGGCTCGAAGGGCGGTGTCATCGTCACCGTCGAGGAGAGCCAGGGTTCGGTGCAGAACGTGCTCGAGGCCGCGACGCGGCCCGGCAACTACGTCTTCACCACGCCGCCGGCGCTGGTCAAGCTGGCGCAGGAAGGCAAGGCCGTGTTCAAGGGCAAGGCCAACCCGAAATTCGCCGACATCCGGGCACTTTTCCCGATCCCGTCGCTGACCATGCACTTCGTGGTGCGCGCCGATAGCGGCATCAACAGCTTCGCCGACCTCGCCGGCAAGAGCGTGCTGATCGGCAAGGGCTCGTTCGGCGCGACGGAAGGCGCCAAGTACCTCGATCTGTTCGGCCTCAAGGGCAAGGTCAAGCTCGCCGACGTGGAACTCAACGCCGCCGTCGGCGCGCTCAAGAACAAGCAGATCGACGGCTTCGTCACCGCCGGCTCGTACCCGGCGCCGAACGTCATCGAGGCCGCCGCCTCGACGCCGGTGAAGCTGCTGTCGCTCTCCGAAGACCAGATCGCCAAGACCAAGCGCATGCGGCTTGTCATCCCGGCCGGCACCTACGCCGGTGTCGACAAGGACACGGTGACGACGTCGCTGCCGGTCGTCGCGCACACCACCGCCGCCATGGATACTGAGACCGCCTACCAGTTGACCAAGACCTACTGGGCGGAAAAGCAGGCCATGGGTTCCGCCAACGCGTGGTGGAACGGCGTCTCGCCGGCGCTGCTCGCCAACGTCGTCGGCAAGATCCATCCGGGCGCGCTCAAGTACTACGACGAAGCCAAGATCGCGGTTCCGGCCGGCGCGCGCTGATCCCGGTCGGCTGTTCCAGGCAACGGTCATGATGACGCCGAGGGACGCGCTGTTCGCCGCCCTCGGCGCCGTCGCCATCGCGTTTCACATCGGACTGATCTTTTCCGGCCTGGTGCCGAACCTGGTGGCGCGGCCGCTGCACATGGCGCTGGCGCTGCCGTGGGTCTTCCTCTACGCCGAACCGGCCGGCTGGCGGCGCTGGACCGGCGTGCCGCTGGCGGCCTTAGGCCTCGCGAGCTGCTTCTACATCGTCCTCAACGAAGCGGCGATCTCCGACCAGTACGGCATGCTCCAGGGCACCGGCCAGCTGGTCATGGCCTGGGGCTTGCTCCTGGTCGTGCTCGAGATGGCCAGGCGCGCCATCGGCTGGCCGCTGCCGCTGGTCGCCCTGTTGGCGCTGCTCTACGGGTTGTGGGGCGAGTATCTCCCGGGCGAATTCGGCCATCCCGACCTGCCGGTCGCGAGCTTCCTCGGCACCCTGACCATCGCCGAGGGCGGCGTCTGGGGCAGCCTGACCGGCATCTCGGTCGGCATCGTCGCCGTCTTCGTCATCATGGGGGCGGTCCTCAACGCCGGCGAGGCTGGACAGGGCTTCATGAACCTGGCCTCGGCCGCGGCGGGGCGCTTAAAGGGCGGCGCCGCCAAGGTCTCGGTGCTGTCGTCCGCCCTGTTCGGCTCGATCTCCGGTTCGGCCTCGGCCAATGTGGCGTCGACCGGCGCGATCACGTTGCCGGCCATGCGCAGGCTCGGCTATCCCCGTTCGCTCGCCGGCGCGGTCGAGGCGGTGGCGTCGTCCGGCGGTCAGATCATGCCGCCCCTGATGGGAGCCGGCGCCTTCGTCATGGTCGAACTGACCGGCACGCCCTACACCGGCATCGTCGCCGCCGCCCTGCTGCCGGCGCTGCTCTACTTCGCCGCCGTCTGGATCGGCATCAACGCCTTCGCGCACCGTTTCGAGCTCAAGGGCCTGCCCGCCGACGAGCGCCCCGGCGGTCGCGCGGTGGTCATCACGACCCTCTTTTTCGCGGTGCCCTTCGCGGCGCTGATCGAGCGCATGTTCATCGGTGGCTACACGCCGCAGTACGCCGCCGCGGTCGCCATCGTCATCGCCTTCGCCATGCTGTTTGTCGACGCGAGGTTGACGCTGTCATGGCCGCGCACGGCCGAACGCCTGAAGTCGGTGGCGATCAATTCGGGCCAGCAGATCGCCATGATCGCGTCGATCATTCTCTGCGCCTCCATCGTCATCGGCGTGCTCGGCCAGACCGGCCTCGGCGTCAAGATCACCTCGCTCATCCTGTCCGCCGCCGGCGACGCGATCTGGCCGGCCTTGATCCTGACCGCCATCGCCTGCCTGGTGCTCGGCATGGAAGTGCCGACCACGGCGGCCTACGTGATCTGCGTCTCGGTCGCCGGCCCGGCGCTGCAAAAACTCGGGCTCGAGCCGTTGCAGGCGCATCTCTTCGTCTTCTGGTATGCGCTGCTCTCGACGATCACACCGCCGGTCTGCGGCGCCGTGTTCATCGCCGCCGGCATGGTCGAGGCCGATTGGCTCAAGGTCGCCGGCCGCGCCATGATGCTCGGCATCGGCCTCTACCTGATCCCGCTCGGCATAATCGCCAACCCGGACGTCATTGCGCTCGCCAAGGCGCCGCTGCCGGCGGTGCTGGCAGCGCTCAAGATCGGCGTCGGGCTCGCCATCGTCTCGCACGGGGTGATCCGGCCGCTGGCGCCCTGGATCAAGGCGGCGATGATCGTCGCCGGCTTCGCGGTGCTGCTGGTGCCGTTCGATATCTAGGAATCGCTCGATCTAGGGGTCACTCTGCGTCGAGCTTGCGCAGTTCGGTCTTCAACACCTTGCCGTAGTTATTCTTCGGCAATTCCGTCACATAGACGTAGGCCTTGGGCCGCTTGAAGCGCGCGATCTTATCGAGGCAGAGCTTGTCGAGTTCGGCCTCGCTCGCCTGGCCGACGACGTAGGCGACGACGACCTCGCCCCATTCCGGATGCGTGCGCCCGATCACCGAGACCTCGCGCACGCCGGCGTGTTCGAGCAACACCTCCTCGACCTCGCGCGGATAGATGTTGGAGCCGCCCGAGATGATCACATCCTTGGCCCGGTCCTTGAGCGTGAGGAAGCCGTCCGCGTCGAAGCTGCCGACGTCGCCGGTGTGGAGCCAGCCGCTGCGGAGCGCATCCTTGCTCGCCTCCAGATTGCGCCAGTAGCCGGCCATCACGGCGTCGCCCCGGACCAGTACCTCACCGGCCTCGCCGGCCGGCAGCGGGTTGTCATCGGCGTCGGCGACGCGCACCTCGCAGCCCGAATTGGCGATGCCGACCGAGGCCAGCCGTTCGAGCCAGTGCGGGTGGTGGCTGTCGGCGACGGTGGCGCGGTTGCAGACCGTGATGGTCATCGGGCTTTCGCCCTGGCCGTAGATTTGCGCCAGGCACGGCCCGAACCGGCCGAGCGCGGCGCGCGCGTCCTCGACGTACATCGGCCCGCCACCGTAGACGATGCAGCGGAAACTCATGCGCGGATTGTCGGCCGGGCTTTCGGTCATGCGCTTGACCATGGTCGGCGCGGCGAACAGCGAGAGGCCCGGCCAGGCGTCGGCGATGCGGAAGATCTCGTCGGGCTCGAAGCCGCCCGATTCGGTGATCACGTTGCAGGCGGCGGCGAGCACGTGCGGCACCATGTACATGCCCGATCCGTGGCTCATCGGCGCGGCGTGGACGATGGCGTCCCGGGGCGAGGTCGGGTCGACGTCGGAATGATAGGCGAGGGTCATCACCGCCATATTGCGATGCGTCAGCATGGCGCCCTTGGGCCGCCCGGTTGTGCCCGACGTGTAGAACAGCCAGGCGAGGTTCTCGGGCCGGACGTCGACCAGGGCGGCGGCGGCGGCGGCGAGCAGTCGTTCATAGGCGGCGGAGCCGAAGGTGATCAGGTGTTCGAGCGTATCGGGCGCATGCGCCGCGACGGCGGCTTCGAGTTCCGGACCGACGAAGGCGGCGCGGGCCTCGGCGTTTTCCAGGATGTAGCCGAGTTCGGCGCCGTGCAGCTTGGCGTTGGCCGGCACGGCGGCGAAACCGCCCCACCAGATGCCGAACATGGCGGCGACGTATTCCGGCCGGTTCTTCGAGCAGATCGCGACCCGGTCGCCGGGCCTGAGCCCGAGCGCTGCAAGGCCGCCGGCGATTTTCGCGGCACGCCCGGCCAGTGTCGCGTAGTCGGCGACCATGCCGGCGCCATGCGCCACCGCCGGGTTCTCCGGGAACGCCCTGCCGGCGCGCTGGAGCCAGGCGGCGAGGTTCATGGCGGTGCCCCCTCGGGCCCTAGGCCGCCTTGGCGTCGCCCGCCGGCCGGACGCGGGCTTCCCAGGTGATTTGGGCGGTCTTTTCGATCATCGCCGAGGCCGAGCAGTACTTCTCGACCGAAAGGCGCACGGCCTCGTCGGCCTTGTTCTGCGGCACGTTGCCGGTGACGGTGAAAACCATGTGCACCTTGACGAAGACGCGCGGCTGGGTCGGCGCGCGCTCGGCCTCCAGCTCGCAGTGCACGACCTCGAAAACGAGGCGCATCTTCCTGAGTATGTGCACGACGTCGAAAGACGCGCAGCCGCCCATTCCGATCAGAACCACCTCCATTGGCGAGGCGCCGATGCGCGGGCCGTCCAGGGCAGAGCCCTCCATGACCAAGCCCTGGCCCGCTTCCGTGCCGCCGACGAAGCGCATGCCGCCGGCCCAATCCACCACTACTTTCATATTTCGCTTATCCTCGTCCGCGATAGGGGGCCACGCCCTGGTCCGGCAGCCACAGGCCCTCGGGCGGCTGGCCGGTCTGGTAGAAGACATCGATGGGGATGCCGCCCCGCGGGTACCAGTAGCCGCCGATGCGGAGCCACCTCGGCGAAATGGCGTCCTCGATCCGCTTTGCGATCATGATGGTGCAGTCCTCGTGGAAGGCGGCGTGGTTGCGAAAGGTGCCGAGAAAGAGCTTGAGCGACTTGCTCTCCAGGATCGCGTCCTCGGGCACGAAGTCGATGACCAGGTGCGCGAAGTCGGGCTGGCCGGTGACCGGGCAGACGGAAGTGAACTCTGGCGCGGTGAAGCGCACGAGATAGTCGGTCTCCTGGTGCGGGTTAGGCACGGCCTCGAGCACGGCCGCGTCCGGGTTTTCCGGCAGACCCGCTCCGGCGCCCAATTGGGTCAGGTTCTCGTAGATGCCGTCGGTCATGGCGGCATGTTGTCAACTCGGGCGGGTGGGGTCAATCAACCGGTTGAACGCCCGGCGCCCCTCAACCGAATTGGCGCACGACCTTGTCGAGGGTCTCGACTGTCTCGGTGTCCATCTGCCGGGCGCAGGCTTTGCGCGTTGGCTCGTCCTTCAGCGCCGGACCGACGTCGCTGAACAGCTCCTTCAGCATTTCCTCGGCAGCGCCCTCGTTGAACACCCAGGGCGATCCGGCGGCGGTCTCCCGGGTCGGGATCATGCCCGAATTGACGACCGCGATCATCCAGCTCAAGCGCTTCTCGGCATCGCGGAATTGCTTGGCGATCTCGATTTCGGCGTGCAGCGCGATCTGGCTCGCTTCCTGCGCCTGGTAGAACGTCGACCAGTCCAACACGCCGTCGGCGGTGCCGCCGAGCCGCTCCGCCACCTTCTCGGTCTGTTTCTCGTAGGTGTCGAGTTTCGGTTTGCCGAACATCAGCGCCAGCATGTGGAAGACACCGGGCAGCATGCGCCGCGACAGGAAGTTCGGTTTGTCCTTGAGCGCCCTTTCGTCGGCGGAGCGATCCTCGAACTCGCGCACCAGCAGGCGGTGGAAAAGCCGCGAACGGTTCTGCGCCTTGCGGCCTTCCATGCGGCCCTGGGTGTAGCTCTTGATGGCGTCGAGGAACACGGTTTCGATGACCTTGAGCTCGCGCCGGAAGGCCTCGCCCATCTCCGCCACGTCGGCGGGGCTCAGGCGGCCGTCTTTGGACCGCAGCTTGTCGGTCAGTAGTTGCACGAACTTGCCGTGCAGTGCCTCGCCCAGCTCCTCGGAGGTTTCATGCACCATGGT
>JAYNJY010000036.1:7454-15079 GCA_038110665.1 Rhodospirillaceae bacterium
GATCAGGGCGCGGAGGCGGGACCGCCGCATGTTGCGATAGGCCGGAAGCGGTCGGGTTAAAGCGGTTCCAGATCACCGCCCGCCTGTTCGGCGGCGAACAGCGCCGTGAACGCGTCGAGCGCGCTGGCGCCGATGGCGTCGCGCATGGCCGCCATCAGTTCCTGGTAGTAATGCAGGTTGTGCCAGGTCAGCAGCATGGCGGCGAGGATCTCCTTAGCCATGACCAGGTGATGGATGTAGCCGCGCGAATAGTTGCGGCAGGCGTAGCATTGGCATTGCGGATCGATTGGGCGCGGATCGTCGCGGTGGCTCGCGTTGCGCAAGTTCAGCGTGCCGCGCCGGGTGAAGGCCTGGTCGGTGCGGCCGGACCGCGTCGGCAGCACGCAGTCGAACATGTCGACGCCGCGCCGGACCGCGCCGACGAGATCCTCGGGCTTGCCCACCCCCATGAGATAGCGCGGCCGGCCCTTGGGCAGGTGCGGCTCGGTGACGTCGAGCGTCTTCAGCATCAGGTCGCGGCCCTCGCCGACGGCGAGCCCGCCGATGGCATAGCCGTCGAAGCCGATGGCGGTCAGTTCCCTGGCCGACTGTTCGCGCAGTTCCGCGTGGACGCCGCCCTGGACGATGCCGAAGAGCCCGTAGCCGGGGCGCTTGCGGAACGCCTTGCGGCAGCGTTCGGCCCAGCGCATGGAGAGCCGCATCGAGCTTTCGGCTTCCTGTTCGGTCGCCGGGAACGGGGTGCATTCATCCAGCACCATGGTGATGTCGGCATCCAACAGGTGCTGGATCTGGATCGCACGTTCCGGTGTCAGTTTGTGTTGCGTGCCGTCGATGTGCGAGCGGAAGGTGACGCCGTCCTCCTCGATCTTGCGGAGCGAGGCGAGCGACATCACCTGGTAGCCGCCCGAATCGGTCAGGATCGGCCCCGGCCAGTTCATGAACTCGTGCAGGCCGCCGAAGCGCTCGATCCGTTCCGCGGTCGGGCGCAGCATCAGGTGGTAGGTGTTGGCGAGGATGATCTGGGCGCCGGTATCGCGCACGGCTTCCGGCGTCATCGCCTTGACGGTGGCGGCCGTGCCGACCGGCATGAAGGCCGGCGTGTCGATGGCGCCGTGCGCGGTCACCAGGGTGCCGAGCCGAGCGCGGCCATCGTGCTTGATCAGGTCGAAGGTGAGCCCGGCCATGGCGGGATCAGAACAGCGCGCCGCGCGCCGCCACCGGCCACACGGTCTGGACATGCGCGTCCGGCGTGCCGAGCCCGCGCACGCCGACGTACCAGTCGTGCAGGTTGACCGTGGGGTCGCAGTGGCCCGGCACCAGCAGCAGTTTCGATCCGCGCGCCGGCTTCTCGTTGACCATGGCGATGTTGATGACGCCGTGCTCGTCCGACATGCCGCGCATCTCGGCGCCGGCCAGCTGCCACGGCACTGGCAGGCCGGAATCGATGGCGGCCGCCTTGTGGCCGGCGTCGACGACGCAGGCTTCCCCGCCATTGCGGCTCATCACCGTGGCGAGCACGAATAGCGCGTGTTCGAAGGTGTCGAACGGGCCGCCATCGGCCGCCTTGTTGCGCGCGTAGTCGGCGTCCATGAAGGCGTAGGAGCCGCATTGCAGTTCGTTGTAGACGCCGCTCGCGGCCTCCAGTTCGAAGGTGCCGGTGCCAGCACCGCCGACGATGGCACAGTCGAGCCCGTCGCGGCCGAGCATATCGACGGTCTCGCCGGTGACGCGGATGGCATGGTCGATGGCGCCGCTGCGTTCGTCGATGGTGCGGAGATGCTGGGCCGAGCCCTGGTAGGCCTGCAGGCCGGCGAACTCGAGGTGCGGGTCGTCGGCGATCATGCGCGCCAAGGCCCGCGCCGGCTGGCCCGGCTGCACGCCGCAGCGCTTGGCGCCGACGTCGATCTCGACCAGCGTCGCAAGGGTGACGCCGGCACCGCGCGCGGCGGCGGAAATCTCCGCGACGGCGTCCTCGTGGTCGATGCATACCGCGACCCTGGCCTGGTGGTTAAGCCGCGCCAGGCGCGCGAGCTTGTCGGGTCCGACGACCTGGTTGGAGACCAGCACGTCCTCGATGCCGCCTTCGACCATGACCTCGGCCTCCGACACCTTCTGGCAGCAGACGCCGACGGCGCCGCGCCGGATCTGCTGGAGCGCAACCCAGGGGCTCTTGTGCATCTTGGCATGCGGCCGGAGGCGCACGCCGGCCTCGGCGACCTTGGCGGCCATGCGATCGAGGTTGCGCTCGAAGGCGTCGAGATCGACGACTAATGCCGGCGTGTCGATTTCGGCGAAAGCCTGGCCGGCCTCGGCGGGTTGGCGCATGACGGTGTTCTCCCCCGGATTGCGTTGATTTCAGCCCTGAGGCTGATTTCCCCACGATTCGCGGTCCGGTTCAAGCAGGCAGGCATCGCCGTAAGAATAAAACCGGTAGCCGGATTGGATGGCGTGCAGATAGGCGGCCTGCATGCGTTCGAGCCCGGAGAACGCGGCGACCAGCATGAACAGCGTCGAGCGCGGCAGGTGGAAATTGGTGAACATCAGGTCGACGGCGCGGAACGCATACCCCGGCGTGATGAAGATGTCGGTCTCGCCACGGAATGCCTGCACGCGGCCGGTTTCGTCGGCGGCGGACTCCAATAGCCGCATGGCGGTCGAACCGACCGCGTGCACGCGTCCGCCCGCCGTGCGCGCCGCATTGATGGCGGCGGCGGCGGTCGCGGTGATCTCGCCCCATTCCGCGTGTATCGGGTGGTCACGGGTGTCGTCGGCCTTCACCGGCAGGAAGGTGCCGGCGCCGACGTGCAGGGTCAGGCGCACGACCGAGACCCCGGTGGCCTCGATCGCTTCGATCAGCGCGGGCGTGAAATGCAGCCCGGCGGTCGGCGCGGCGGCGGCGCCCGGCTGGGCGGCGAACATGGTCTGGTAGTCGTGACGGTCGGCATCCCGGCCTTCGGCCGCGCGCTTGATGTAGGGCGGCAGCGGCATGACGCCGTGGGCTTCGAGCCGGGCCAGCAGTTCCGGTCCGGCGGCGTTGAACCGGAGCCGCACCTCGCCGCCGTCGCGCTTTTCCGCGACCTCGGCGTGGAAGCCGGGTGCGAATTGGATGGGGTCGCCGGCCTTCAAGCGGCGGGCCGGGCGGGCGAAGGCGAACCAGGTGTCGTCACCGTCCGGCTTGTGCAGCGTCACCTCGATCTTGGCCTCGCCGCGCCTGCCGGTGAGGCGGCAGGGCAGCACGCGGGTGTCGTTGACGACCATGACGTCGCCGGGGCGGAGCAGCATGGGCAGCTCGCTGACGGCGCGGTCGGCGAGCGTCCCGCCGACATGCAGCAGCCTGGCGGAATCGCGCGGCTCGGCGGGCGCCTGGGCGATGCGGTCCGCGGGCAATTCGAAATCGAAGAGGTCGACGCGCATGCGGGCGTCTTATCCGAGGCCGCGGTCCTGCGCAAACCTCAATCTGGCGGCGGCAGCGGCAGCGCCGTGGTCGACTTGATCTCCTCCATGGCGAAACTGGAAGAGACATCGCTCAAGGGTACGCGTTCGATCAGGCGCTTGTAGAAGGCGGCGTAGGCGGCGATGTCGGCGACCACGACCTTCAAGAGGTAGTCGATGTCGCCGCTCATGCGGTGCAGTTCGAGCACTTCCGGCAGCGCCTTGACCGCGGCGGCGAAGGTGTCGAGCCACTCCGCGCTGTGTTCGCGCGTGCGCACGGCGACGTAGACGGTGACGCCGAGGCCGAGCCGGTCGCGGTCGAGCAAAGCGACGCGGCTGCGGATGACGCCGGATTTCTCCAGGTTGCGAATGCGCCGCCAGCATGGCGTCGACGACAGGCCGACCTTGTCGGCGATCTCGGCGACCGAGAGGCCGACGTCGCGTTGCAATAGGTCCAGAATCTTTCTATCGAACGAGTTCATAAAACAAAATTACTAAATTATTTCGAAAATTAGAATACAATTTAAAAAATTTTTCAGCATACGCGAAAAGTAACAAGCTTTTTTCGTGCTGCACCGGGTACATTCTCGACCATCGAAACCGGCGGAACGGAGAGACGCCATGATTGTCAGACTGATGACCGAGCATCCGGCGACCGTCGGCGAAACCTACGGCGAGCATTTCGTCCAGGCGTCTTCGTTCGCGCTGCACCTGTTCTTAGCGGCGTTGGCTTGCGCCGTGCACGCCGTGCTGCCGTTACTGTTCGTCAAGACCGGCAGCCGCAAGATCGAGGCGCTCTACGTGCGCATGGTGATGCATCGCGACCGCCGCACGGCCCTCGCCCGCATGGACGCGGGCGCCGTTCCGGCCGCCGGGCCCGGCCACGCATAAAATCGTCATTGCCGGCCGACGATTGGGCTTGCCGGCTTCCGGACGTTTCCCGAATATGCGCCGCCATGCGCACCCTTGCCGTTCCGCTGGTCGCAGTCCTGTCGGTCGTCCCTTCGGCCGTCGGCGCCGACGTTTCGAGCGTCCGTGTCGTCGATGAGAATTCCGGCGCCGATCCGGCCGAGTTTCCCGTTCTCGCCGCCCAGGCGGCGCGCGAATACGAGAAACTCAAGTCCATGTTCGGCACCGACGTCGGCGTCATCACCGTGCGGGTCCAGCCGAAGTGCGTCGCGCGCCACCTGCCGCCCGCCGATATCGTCATCCCGGCGCGGCTGATAAGCGACGGCGCACGATCACCGCGCACGAGATCACGCATCTCTTGACCCAGGGCTGGGCCAACGGCCTGTTGAAGGAAGGGCTCGCGGTCTATGCCCAGGACCGCGTCGGCGAGCGCAACGGCTGGCCGAACGAGGGTCGCGACGTGCATCGCGTGGCCTGGCAGGCGATCAGCCGCGCCATGCCGCTGGTACGCGGACCGGCCGCCGCCAACCGCGTGCTCTCGACCCGCAATCCGGACAAGCCCGAGCTTAGGCGCGCGGCTTACGCGGTCGCCGGTTCCTGGGTGACGTGGCTGATCGATGACAAGTTCGCGGGCGACATCGGCCGTTTCATGACCGCGCTCTACTGCGCCGGCGACTACCGGGCGGCCCTCGGCCGCCCGTTCGACGAACTCGAACGAGAGTGGCGCGCCGGCCTCGAACGCGTCAAAGGCTGACGGCTTTTCCGCTGACCGCCGATTCGACGATTGCTTCCAGCACCGCCGTGCCGTGGATGGCATCGGCGACCGGCACCGGATACGGCGCCTTGCCCTCGACGGCGGCGGCGAAGGCGATCATCTCGAGCCGTTCGATGTCGGGCTTCTCGAAGGTCTCGAGGGTTTCCTCCTCGTCGCCCTGGTCGAGCGCCTTGATGGCGATCTTCTTGTAGCCGCGCATCGACGCCCAGCCCTCCGAACCCATGGCGCGGATGTACCAGATGCGCGCGGTCGAGAAGAGCGTCGACATGTAGCCGGTCGAGCCGTTGGCGAAGCGCAGCGTCATGAACGTCACGTCGTCGATGGCGCCGGTAAGCATGCGCTTTTCCGAGGTGGCGCGGACGTCCGCGACCGGCCCCATCAGCGAGATCAGCGAATCGACCATGTGCACGCCCAAGGCCGTCATAGCGCCGGCCGGGCTCTCCTTCGGGTTGCCGCGCCAGTGGCCGGGCGTCGCGCGCACGCCGGCCGGGACCGAGATGTTGGCCTCGACATGCAGCGGCGTGCCGATCTTGCCCGACGACACGATGTCGCGCAGCCGCAGCATGGACGGCAGGAAGCGGCGGTTGAAGCCGGGCGCGCAGACCAGGCCGGCTTCGTGCAGCGCGCTCGCCGCGCGTTCGGCGCTTTCGACGTCGAGGGTGAACGGCTTTTCCACGAACACGTGCTTGCCGGCCCTGGCGCAGGCCAGCATCTGCTCGGCGTGCTGGGTATGCGGCGTTGCCAGCACGATGGCGTCGAGGCTCGGATCGGCCAAGAGATCGTCGAGCGAGTCGCGCAAATCGATACCGAACTCCTTGCAGAAGTCCGCGGCACGTTCCTTGCGCCCGGTGCAGCCTGCCGGAAAGGTGATGGCGTCCGATTCCTTGATCGCCCTGGTCAGCACCTGGCCCCAACGGCCGAGGCCGGCTATTCCCGCGCGCACGGTCATGTCGTATGCTCCCTTACTTGAAAAAACCTGGCCCTAGCTTATTCGCGCGCGGGGACGGGATAAAGACCGGGGAGGATCCCATGAAATCGCAAGCCGGCGACGCCAAGGCGTTCGTCACCGACTATCTCGGGCGCAACGCCGACGCGCTCAACCAAATCATCGACGCTCTGTTCTGGTACGGCGAGCCGGCCATGCAGGAGGTTCGCTCCGCGGCGCTGCTGACCAAGACCCTGGAGGACGCCGGCTTCACCGTCGAACGCGGCATCTCGGGCTTTCCGACCGGCTTCGTCGCCACCTTCGGTTCCGGCAAGCCGGTCGTCGCCGTGCATGCCGAATACGACGCCGCGCCCAACAACAGCCAGGCGCCCGGCGTTGCCGAGAAGCGCGAGATCGTCGAGGGCGCGCCCGGCCATTGCGAGGGCCACAACGTCAACGGCGCGGTGATGGTCGCCACCGCCGTCGCGGTCAGCCGCGCGATGACGGCATGCGGCGTCAAGGGCACGCTCAAGGTGTTCGGCGCGCCGGCCGAAGAACTGGTGCTGGCCCGGCCCTATTACGTGCGCGACGGCTATTTCGACGACGTCGACGTCGCCTTCCATCCGCACCTCTGGGACCGCTTCTTCACCGAGTACGGCGTCTTGCAGCGCGCCGTGGTTTCGGCCGAGTTCATCTATCACGGCGAGGCGGCGCATGCCGCGATGTCGCCGTGGAAGGCCAGGAACGCGCTCGACGCGGCGCTCCTGATGGACGCCGGCATGGCGCAGTACCGCGAACACCTGAAGCCCGGCATGAACATGCACCGGGTGATCACCGACGGCGGCACCCAGCCCAACGTGATTCCGTCGCGGGCCGCGATCTGGTGGTTCTTCCGCGACCACACCGCCGAAGGCGCCAAGGAACTGTTCGAACAGGCGAAGAAGGTCGCAGAGGGCGCGGCGCTGATGACCAAGACCGAACTCGAGGTCGTGATCAAGACCGCGGTCTGGCCAGTGCGCGGCAACGAGGCCCTGGCGCATGCGCTTCAGCGCAATATCGAGGCGGTCGGCATGCCGGCCTGGTCGAACGCCGACCACGATCTCGCGATCCAGCTGCAACGCGCCAACGGCGCCACGGAGGAGGGGTTGAAGACAGCGGTCGAAACCTTGGATGGTCCGTCGCCCTCGATCCCCGCCGCCAACGACTGCGGCGACGTGTCGTGGAAGGTGCCGATGGGCAGGCTCTGGTATCCCTCCAACGTGCCGGGCGTCACCTTCCACCACTGGTCGGCCGGCTCGGCGCTGGCGACCTCGATCGCGCACAAGGGCGGGCTCGCCGGCGCCAAGGCGCTTTCCGCCACGCTGATCGACTGCCTCAGCGATCCGGAACTGATCGTGGCCGCCAAGCGCACCTTCGCCGAGGAGACCAAGGGCGTCGATTACGAGCCGATGATCCCGGCCGAGAACCAGCCGCCGCTGGAGACCAACGCGGACTTGATGGCGGCGGTGCGTCCGGCCATGGAAAAACACTACGTCGAGCCGACCATCGCGTTCGAATAAGGCGGCGCCTCAACAGGCGTAGAAG
>JAYNJY010000036.1:15089-17152 GCA_038110665.1 Rhodospirillaceae bacterium
CTGAACAGCTGCTCCGGGTCGCGCCACATCGCCGCCGAGGCGAAGCCACAGCTGCCGGCCAGATCGCGAAACCCGCTCGGCGCGTACTTGTAGGAATTCTCCGTGTGGATGGTCTCGCCGGCGGCGAAGTCGAAGGCGTGGCCGGCGACGGTGACGGTCTGGTCGGTCAGGCTTTCGAGGTGCATCTCGACGCGCCCGAGCGCCTGGTCGTAGCGCGCCACGTGACGGAAGCGCGCGGGATCGAAATCGGCGCCGAGCTCGCGGTTGATGCGCGCCAGCAGGTTCTTGTTGAAGGCGGCGGTGACGCCGGCCGCGTCGTCATAGGCGTGGAGCAGGCGGTCGACGTCCTTCTTCAGATCGACCCCGATCAGCAACCCGCCGCCCTTGCCGAGGGTGGCGGCGACGCCGCGGAGGAACGCGACGGCATGGTCGGGTTCGAAGTTGCCGATGGTTGAGCCGGGGAAGAACGCGACCTTGCGCGCATGGCCCTTCGGCAGCGGCGGCAGCCGGAACGCCTTGGTGAAGTCGGCGGCGACCGGCAGCACGCTCAAGTCCGGATAGCTCGCGGCCAGGTCGCGGGCGGCGGCGAGCAGGTGCGCTTGCGAGATGTCGACGGCGACCAGCGCGGCCGGGGCGTCGAGCCGGTCGAGCAGCAGGCGGATCTTGTCGAGCGAACCGGCGCCGTACTCGATCAATGCCGCGCCCGCGCCGACGGCGGCGGCGATGTCGCCGCCGTGCTCGGCGAGGATGCGTTCCTCGGTGCGGGTCGGGTAGTACTCCGGCAACCGGCAGATCTCGGTGAACAGCGCCGAGCCGGCTTCGTCGTAGAAGTACTTCGGCTTGAGGCCCTTGGGCTCGGCCGCGAGGCCGGCGAGCACGTCGTTCAGGAATGTCGCCGTCCCCTCGGCCGGCCTGTCCGTCGGCGTCGCCGCGCCCGGCGAGCGCCGGCTCGGCCGCGGCGCGTCCTCGGCCAGGCGGATGCCGGTGAACTGCCAGCGGTCGGGCATGTAGAAGAAGTTGCGGTAGGTGGCGCGGACGTGGTCTTCCGGCGTCGCGCAGGAGCCGCCGCGCAGTACCATCTGGCCGGACATGAACTTGCCGTTGTATTCGCCGACCGCGCCGGCCGCCGGCGAGAAGCCAGGGTAGGCGACGTAGGGACTCTTGGTCCATTCCCAGACGTCGCCGAACATCTGGGTCAGGCCGTTCTCGCCGGCGGGCAGCGGGTGATAGACGCCTCGGCCGGCGAAGTGGCCGGTGAGCGCGCACCCGGCGGCGGCGCGCTCCCATTCCGCTTCCGTCGGCAGGCGTTTGCCGGCCCAGCGCGCGAAGGCGTCGGCCTCGAAATAGCTGACGTGACAGACCGGCGCCGCCCTCTCGATCGGGCGCAGGCCCGCGAGCGTGAAGATGCGCCAGTCGCCGGCATCGTCCTGATGCCAATGCAGCGGCGCCTGCCAGCCTTGGGCCAGGCAGGCCGCCCAGCCGTCGGATAGCCAGTATTCGGCGCGCGAATAGCCGCCGTCGGCGATGAACTCCATGTACTCGGCGTTGGTCGTCGGGCGCGAGGCGAGCCGGTAGGGCTCGAGCCAGACGCGGTGGCGCGGCCCCTCGCAGTCGAAGGCGAAGGCCTCGCCGTCCCAGCCGATCTCGGCCAGGCCGCCGGGGAAGTCGATCCATTCGAGATCGAAAACCGATTTGGCCTCGCGCGGATGGGGCGGCTTGTAGGCCGGAAACAGCGGGTTGCAGCCGAGCACGAGCTTGATGTCGGTGACCATCAGTTCCTGGTGTTGCTGCTCGTGATGCAGGCCGAGTTCGATCAGCGCACGCACGCCGGCATCGGGGCCGGTGCCGAGAAAGTCGACCAGGGCCTCGTCGACGTGGGCGCGGTAGGCGTGGATGTCGGCGAGCGGCGGCCGGGTCAGCAGGCCACGCTTCGGCCGCGCGTGGCGCGGGCCGACCTGCTCGTAATAGGAATTGAAGAGATAGTTGTAGCGCGGATGGAACACCTCGTAGCCCGGCGCCTGCGGCACCAGCACGAAAGTCTCGAAGAACCAGGTCGTGTGAGC
>JAYNJY010000037.1:0-16856 GCA_038110665.1 Rhodospirillaceae bacterium
CCCGAGCGGTAGCCGACGGCGTGCGCGATCAGGACGGCGACAACGGCGGCGGCGGCGGCCACCGACCAGCGCCCGGCCGGCGTGCCGACGAGGGCGCCGACCAGCACCGGCCAGCCGAGCACGATGCCGGCGACGACGGCGAGCGCGCCGGTGACGCCGAGGCCGCCGAGCAGTAGCCACAAGCCGCGCATCACTCGATCATCCGACGGCTCACCTCGACGATGATGGCCGCCGAAAAACTGGTGCCGACGAGGATGGCGACGGCCGGCACGAAACGCTGGGCGAGCGCCGTCATGTCGCGGCCGAGCATGATCTGCGCGGCAGCCACCGCCCCGGTGAGCATCACCGCGAGCGCATCGATGGCGCCGATCCACAACACGAGCGACGTCATGGCGCGGGCTCGACGTTGGGCCGATCCTTGACCAGGTAGCCGACCAAAAAGCCGGCGCCGACGCTGATCAGCGCCTGCACCGCGTCGCCCTTGAGGCCGGCCAGCGACCAGTGCAGCCCGGCCAGCTGCTCGAGCCATGGCGCGATCAGCTGCATGACGGCGACCGTCACCATGGCGGCGCTGAGCTTGTGCGTCGGCCATGCCGACGGCTGATTGACCTTTTGCATGCGCTGCTCCCAGGTTATGCGGCGGCGGCCCGCCGAGGCGCCATTTCGGCCCCCGGCGTCGCCACCTGCCGGTGGCGATTGACAAGCGCGCTCACGCGCGGCGGCGGCGTTCGCCGGGCGCCGGAATCGCCTGCCAGTTGGTGCGAGCGAACGGGTTCAGCCAGCGCAGCAAATTGTGCAGGAACACGATCAAGCGCCCGGGCTCCCTGGCTGCGCTGGTGGCGGCCGGCGGCAAAGGCGGCGGCGGCGGCGAGGTCGCCGGCGTCGGATCGATCGGCCGCGGATCGACGGCCCGATCAACCGGCAGCGTTATCTGCTCGACGGGGTCGGCGGCCTGGTCAATCGGGTCGGCGGCCTGGTCGGCCGGCGCGGGCCGCGGCGGCGGACCAGGCTTGTAGCGGCTCCACTTGCCGGCGCGCAGGACGTCGGATTCGACGCGCATGCGGCGCGCATAGGTGCCCTTGAGGCCGCCGCCGTTGTAGACCTTCTCGATCTTGGCGAAGTCGCGGCGTCGCAGCGCTGGCACCAGCCCCTTGGCTTTCAGGAAATTGGCCAGCGCCGCCACCTGGTGGCGCTCGCTGTCGCAGAAGGCATCCCACATGGCCCGCGGCGAGGCAAAGCCGCAAATGGCGTAGTTAAACCCCATGATCTGGAAGCGGCCGATCGAGATCGCCTGCAGCGCCGCCGCCTCGTCGAGCGCCATGCCGCGGCGCAGGAGCGCATAGCGCGCGTCGGCGGTCGCCTGGCCCTTGTAGCCACCCCTGGCCGGCGAGATCCAGCGCGGGCGCGCCAGGCCGAGCTCGACGGCACGGGCGCGCCGCGGCGCGCCGACCAGCTTGTAAAACCAGTGATACTCCCACAGGATCTTGATGCGGCCGTCGCGAAACCAGCCGACGCCGCCGGACTCGACGATGGCGATCGCCTCGAGGTCGGCCGGATGGACGGCGAGCTCGTCGGCGAGCTCGGCGAGTTCGACATCGGTGATCGCCGCGGCGCGGCCGGTGCCCAGGATCATAACGGGAGCTCCGTAATAAATTCGACGAGCGGGCGGTGGGCGAACAGCGGCACCGCCCGGCTGGCCGGGTTGGTGACGAACACCTGCGCACCGACCGCGGCCAGCGCCTTGGCCTGGTGCTCGAGGTCACCGAGGTGTTTGAGCCAGGCCGCCGGCGTCGTCGGGAAGCGGTGCGGCGTGTGGTGGTGCGTGACCTTGCCGGCGGTGTAGAGATCGAGGCCGACGACGACGATCGGGTCGGCGCCGAGGTGCCAGGCGAGATTGATGGCGCCGGTCGTCGAGGTATGGCGCACGGCCAGCGCCCGCGGCGAGGTCTGCAGGCCAGGCGGCGGCGACACCCGCGCCAGGCGGTGCAGGCGCTCGCCGTGCACCGCCGCCGAGGTGGTCACCAGGCGGGCGGGCAGCTGCTTGAGGCGGGCGGCGTGCCAGTTGTACCAGCGCGCATCGCTGAAATAGACAACGGGCGCCCAGGGCGCCCGCTCGTAACTCGAATTAACCGCGATCACATGGCGGCCCTCGAGCCGCTCGATCGGCTCGGTCAGCGCCGACGGCCCGCCGACGATGACGAAGGCGGCCTCGCCGCGCCACTCGGGCGGCACCGTCCAGTGCGGCACGGGATTTACAGCGAGTGCTCGGTCGCCCAGACGGCCAAATGCGTGTGATAATCTTGATTGACCGCAAGCGTATTTTCCGGGCTGACCTGCAAGGCAAGTGTGTCGCCGCCAGAAACGGCAATTTCCGGCGAGGATAAAGCCTGCGCTTGTGAAAATACCGTCGAGCCGTGGTCATAGCCGCCGTTACCCTGACCGGCGAAGCTAGAACCATTTCGCAATTGCCGAAGATTTTGATAGCCGGCGCTTCCGCCGGGTCTCTGCCCTTGTGCAAGAATTTGCACTTTTGAAACGCCAGACGGGACAATTATGTCCCCGCTCGACAATGTCCAACCTCCAACATTGATGCGAAATGTGTCGAGTGTGACCTTTTGAAATCCTCCCCCGCCTGTCAGGGATTGACCCGCCGACGACTGATAGGCTTGACACCCAATGTAATCTTCAATCAGTTCGTAGCTGAACCATGTTGAAACGTCCGCGTAAAACGTTACCGAGCCACTGGAAAAGTAGACCTCCACTTTCCAGACCTGCCCTGTCGACACAAGCTCCGGCCCGGTCTCTACATGCATGTATTCTTCACCGGAGCCGGCTTGACTGAACCGCCACGCGATGGTCGTGGTATTACGCATGATCTTGAGGCCGTGGACCCCCGTCATGGAGCTTGATCGTGTGTTGGCCTTGAATCGTATTCTCTGCCCGTTCATGGACGACGGGATGACCCAATGATTTGCGCTGTACATGCCGCAATGGTCATAGCCGAAAGACGAAGGCGAAGCGAAGGTAATCTCCGTGCCGTCGGTGACACTCGTTTGGTCGCCGGATTTTGCAATCAGACCGCCGCGAAAATGCTTCGGCTTGCAATGCACCGCATGCCAGTTGCGAACAGTGTCGTCTAGCGTGGTGTCGGCTATCGCCCCGAACGTCTCAAGATATTGTCCGGTGGTAAAATTCCGCGCGGCACCGGAACCCGACAAGGCGTAAGCAAGCCCGTTGCCTGAACCGCCGTGATATAGTTCACAATTCCCCGTGTACGGGCTACCGCTTAGTCGATCTTCCAAAATCTTGTTGTTGCTGCTGGCGTCGTTCTCATTATCGACCGCCATTGAGTGTTCAATGAAGCGACCAGACAAAGCAGCCGGAACCGTAAGCCTGCCCGTCGTGCCCGCATAAGAATCGGTGTCGCGGTCAACGTCTCCACCATAATTTATCCGCGTGTTTGCGTAAGCCGTAACGGTTTGGCCGCCGGTCAAGCTAGTCCGCGCGCCTTGGAAAACATTCTCGCGCCACAGGTTGATCTTGAGGTTGACCGGGCCGCGCGACGATGCCGGCACGTAGACCGCCAGGCCGAAGCGCGGCGGCGCCGTTGCGGACGCAAACGGGTCGGGTGCATTGGCGCTGAGATCGGTCGCCCATGTATTGACGGCGCCGGCCGCCGACGTGCGGAAATCATAGGTCGCGCCGGTGCTCGCCAGGGCAATGCCGATCCAGTGATCGACGTCGAAGCTGGCGCCATGGGTCGGCGCACCGTGGTCGGCGATCGTCCAGTTGCCGGTGGCGCCGTTGAAAGCGCCGCTGCCGTAGATCTCCTTTACGCTGACCGCGCCGGCGCCGTCGCCGGCGAGTCCGACGATGTGAAAATCGCCGGACGACTCATTCAGCCAGCCAAACCCGACCATGGCGTCGAGTCCGCCGTTCTTCATTTCGGCAAGATCCTGGAAGCGCGCGCCGGCGTAGAGCTTGTGGAAGTTTCGCCCCTGGCCTATGTCGACGATCATCAGCGCACCGCCGCCGCCGCCCTTGCCGGTCAGGCGGACGAAGCCATCGCCGGCGGTGAGCTTGGGCACAACCAGGTTGCCGTTTGAATAGTACGGCGTCGCCCCTGACAGGCCGCCGTCGGCGGTGTCGTCGAATGAAGCGGTCACGGTGATCGTCACCTCGACGACGATCGACCGCCCGGTCTGGTCGGTGACGGTGACGTCGTAGGCTGGCGAGGTGCCGACCAGCGCGGCGACGCTCGCCTTGGTCTCGATCCAGCCGTCGGCGATCTGGAAATAGCTGTTTGCTTCGAGCGCGAAGCTGTGGCTGTCGTCGAGGTTGGGATCGAGCGCCACCAGCGGCAGCACCGCCGTGCCGGTCGCCGCGTCGTCGGCGACCGCGCCGGTGGTGACCAGTAGGCCGGTCGGCGCCGCCGGCTTGTTGCCGGCGCCGCGCGGCCCGAGCCCGAGGCCGAGGCCGAGGCCAGACGGTGGTGCCATTGTGAACGCTCCGAATTGTCGATAGCCGCCACAAGCGCCTGAGAGCGCCGCTGGCGGGATTTCGTGCTGCTCTGGTGGGGTAGTAGCCGGCGCGGCGATTTAACGCCGCCGCCGCGCCGTTCTGTCGATCGGCCGCGGCCTATGAGGCGGCGATCACCGCGATTTTATGGCCGGGGTCGACCGCATACTCGCGAAACGTCGAGGCCGGCAGAAATCGGCAGTCGTTGACCTGCGGCGCCGAACCGAGCTCGCCGGCGGTGGCGACCGGGGCGGCGCCAATCTGAATCCAGCAATCGGTGTCGGCATAGACCTCGATCACGTCCTCGCCGGCGGCGGCGGAGATATCGCCGACCTCGCTGGTGCCGCCGATATCGATCATCTCGCTGCGCGCCGCCGGCCCATAGGGCACCGGCACGAAGGTCTCCTCGCCGAGGGCGGCGCGCGAAAAATTAACGTAAAGAGTGGCCACGATTCAATCTCCCACTGCGGTGGACAGGATCGCCAGCTGGGCGTCGGGCTGCAACGGCAGCAAGCGCAGGCGGCGAATGTCGATATGGCGGACAAAGCCAGTCGAGGTGTAAGCCTCGTCGCCCATGAAAACATGGCTGAGGCCGGTCAGATCGCGCATTTTGACGCCACCGAAGCCGAGCGCATAGACGTCGCTGCCATTCACCGACGTGCGAATGTTGGCGGTGACGTCGCCGGGCTCGACCGATACCGCCAGGCGATTGACGTCGTCGATGGCGATCTCGACGTCTGGGTTGGTCGAATCGAGCGACTCGCGATAGTAGCTCGATTCTTCCGGATGGTTTTCGTCGAACACGGCGGCCAGGCCGCGCGTCGCCGCCGGGTTGGGCGCGAACGCCTCGCGACGCGTCCACAGGCGCAATTCCTTTTCGTAAAAATCGGCGCTGCCGACGTGGTCGGTGACGACCACCAGTGGCACGGTCGTCGCCCGCGGCGACGGCGGCGAGCGCTCGATCCACTCGACAACGCAAGTCCACGGCAGCGTCAGAAACTGCGCCTGGGCGTCGCCGAGCACCCGCACGGCCGTATTGGTCGCCGAGAAATAATCGATCGACAGGCCGTCGCCATCGACGAAGCTTGGCTGATCGATGACGTCGGCGAGCGCCTGCGCCACGCCGTTGACCAGGTAGCTCGCGGCGATGAAGTTGAGATCGACCAGGGCCGCCACCGCCGGGTCATCCGGCAGCGGAATCGGCCAGTTGACACCGTGCATCATGCCGACGACGACGCCGTTGCAATGCCGAGGAATCCCATGACATCCCACTCGTCGGCGGCGATCTTCTTGACGGTGATCACCGCGCCCTCGCGTGCCGTGCGCTCCTCGTAGCCGGTGATGCCGTTGAGGATCACCGCGGTCGAGGCGAGAATCCAGACGAAGCCGTCCGGTGTGCACTGGCGAAAATGAATCTCGGTGTTGATGGGGAAGTCGAGCTCGGCGTCGCTCGGCACCTCGTAGATGGCGCCGTCGGGATCGAGCACGCGAAAATATTTGCCGGCGTCGGTCGCCGCCGGCGTGATCACCGCCCGGCCGAGCGTGTCGCCGGTGTCGGGCTCGACGTTTTCGGTCTGGGTCTCGGCCACCGCATTGGGCAAGGTGAACGGCCCGAATTCGCTCGAGTCGGTCAGGTAGATGTAGATCGAGCGGCCGACCTTGGTGATGTTGGAAACGCTCACCGGCGCCGGGATCGTCGCGCTGATGCCGTCGACCAGCCCCTGCAGGAAAGTGAAGTTGCCGTCGACCTCGGCCGGGGTCAGATTCGACCCCTTAACCGATCGTAAAACTAGCGGCATGGCGCAGGCCTCTCCAGAATGGCGACGGCGCTCACGGCGCCGGCGGCGTCAATAGTTTTTCGCGAATGAACAGCACCGACACCGTCGCCGGCACGATGGTCGCCAGGTTGATCGGGAAGTCCGACCCGAGATCCTCGCGGGTCTGCGTCTTGGTGGCGACGGCGCGATACCAGACGCCCTTGAACTTGCCGCGCACGCCCGACAGGTCGAGAGTGAATAGCGTGTGCGTTTCGCCAAATAAAACGCCGGTGCTCGGCGGCGTGAAGTTTAGCGGCGTGTTGCCGCTCGGCAGCCCGAAGTTGTCCAGGTTGTAATTGGTCGCGACCTTCTTGCCGGCGTCCTGGCCGGTGATCGTCCGGCCGTAGAGGTCATATTCGATATCCAGGTCGGCGTAATAACTCACCGGGTTGCCGAGGCTGTTGAGAAAAGAATCGCCGTCGGGGTCGCTATAGGCGCCACCCTCGTCGCGGGCGGTGCACTTGGCATAGGGGAATGTCGCCGCGAGCAGGCTGCCCGTCGTTAGTCCATATCCAAATGCGATTTCTTCTGCCGGCACCGAGCGCGCCACCGGCCAGTCGTCGGCGAATCCCTCGACCTCGGAAAATCCCGACCCGGTCGACTGGAATTGCAGCGTCGTGTCGTTGAGCCGCACCGAGCGCGCGACGTTGCTGAAAGCGTTCTGCCCAGTGCCTTGCAGGTAGCCGCCCTGTGAGCCTGTGGTCGGGCGCCACTCATAGGCGTCCACATAATCGAGCACTTGCTGCGGGCCGATCGACGTCAGCGTGGCGCCGCCGGGTACATAGTCGTAATCGAGCGGCATCGACGAGCCGCCGAACGGCCACCAGGCGGCCAGGATATCGTCGCTATAAAGATGCGTGCGGCTGGCGCGCCGGTCGATGGTCACGCCGGCGATCAGATATTTCGAGGCCCAGCCCACTTCGACGATGTTTTGCCAGGGATCGAGGCGAACCGGGTTGAGCTCGCTGCCATACGGGCCGGGCATCAGGTCACCTGGTCGGCATCATGGTCGAGCGTATATTTCCAGAAAATAAACGGCAGCCGGGTGATCTTGGCGATGCCGTTGGCCTGGGCGTGGCGGGCGAGCTCCTCGGCCGGGCGCAGGTCCGGCCCGCGCCAGGTGATCGTCTCGATGCGCTCGACCATGACATACTGGTCCGGATCGTCGGGATTCTCGACGCGGATCTCGGACACCGTGCGCTCGTGCTCCTCGAATTCGAGGGTCGGCACGTCGAGCTCGTCGATCACGTCCTGGTCGTCGCTGCCGCCGGTGATCGTGATGGTCGGATATTCCGGCGCCCGCGCCTCGAACCGCGAGGGCCCGCCCCAGCGCAGCGACGCCTCGCCGTCGCTCGGCCCGGGCCGGCGGGCGATCAGCCGGTTGACCAGCTTGTCGGCGTAGGGGTTGCCGGTCTCGAACGGCCGCACCAGCGGCTCGATCTGGAAGCCGACCAGGCCGCCGCCGGGCGGCGGGTTGAGCACGCGCGAGCGGTCGGTGAGCGTGACCGAATAGCTCGGGATGCCGAGGCCAACCGAACCGAACGACGACGGCGTGAAGGAATCGTCCGCCATGTCACGCCGCCTCGAGGTCGATGGTCTTTGGAATCACCAGGTCGGACACGGTGATCGCGTAGTCGGTCGCGAACGGCCCGCCGGCGAGCGGCGTGAGTTCGAGCAAGAACTCGGAGTAGACCTGGTCGAGGGCGGCCATGGCCGAGGCGATATCGTCGATCGGGAACGCCTCAAGCACCGACCGCTGGGCGCTCTCGCCGTTGATCATAATAAACTGCTCGACGATGGTGTCGGCGGTCATCTGGCCGAAGTCGACGCCGTCGTCGGCGGGTAGCTGGTCGGCATAGTCCTCATAGGTGACGTCGCCGGCGCTCGGCAGGAGCACGGTGGCGCCGTCATAGAACTGATAGCCGGCCTCGACGTAGCCCTCCTCGACATAGCTCGGCGTGCCCGGCACGGCGACGACGCTGCCGCCGCGGCCGATCGAGCAGCCGAGCTTGACCCGGGTCTTGATGATGCCGGAATCGCCGTCGGCGGTGAGGGCGTAGCCGACCACCTTGCCGGTCGCCTCGCCGCCCGGCAGGCGCGGATCGACGATGCGCACGCTATGCCGGCAGGACAGGTCGAGGCCATTCTCCCAGGTCGTTTCGAAGGTGATCTCGACGGCACGGGCGCGGCGCAGGAGCTCGGCGCGGGCGAGGGCGATCAGGTAGGCGAGGCTGTCGCGGCCGCGCTCGGTGGTGAAGTAGGCGCGCGCCGACGGGTCGCCGATCGGCAGGGCGCCGTCGGGATTGGCGGTGTCGGCCGGGTCGATGGCCGCGGCGACGTCCGACGAGGCGACGGTGATCTCGATCACCTCGTCCTCGCCCGGCTCGGCGCGCAGCGCCTGCACGTCGGCCTCGAGCGTAAAGACAAGCTTTTCCGATTTCGAGCGGGTGACGTCGTAGGCGACGCGGAAGTCGGCGCCGAATCGCCACTTGGGGAAATGTGCCGTGGTGCCGTTGGTCATAATGATCGTCGTCACCTCGACCGGCAGCCAGACGCCGTCGCCGCGGCGCAGTGTGTTGGCCGCCACCGACCAGCCCGAGCCGATCGATTGACCTTTTTCCGGCCAGTCAGAGGCGAGCCCGGCGCCGGTGTAGGTCGACACCCCATAGGCCGGCCCGCCGGCGGCGCGCGATGCCTTATAGAGCGCGGCGGTCAGGTTGACCTCGCCCTGGCCGCGCTGGTCCCAATAGACCGACGCCTCGACCCGGGCGCGGCGGCCGGGCACCTGGCCGAAGCCGATCCGCAGCGAGTCGAGAAAATAGTCGCCACCGAGGTCGATCACGCCGGCCTCGCCGGCGAGGATATCGGAGATCGTCACCGCGTGGCTGACGCGATCGACGTGCCAGTGTGCCGGGCGCGCGTCGAGCACCGCGTCGGCGCCGGTGCGCTTGGATTCCTCGACGAATACCGCGTCCCAATAGGGCGCCACCTTGAGCGTCTCGGCGAGCGCCGCCCGATCGGCCGACCAGGTCGCCGGCTTGGCGGTGAAGGTCAGTCGCACGACCTCGTCCTGGCTATCCTCGGGCACCGCCACCAGGCGACCGTGAAAGATCGGCACGACGCCGGGCGACTCCTCGATCGACGCCGCCCACAGCCATTGCTGGCGACCGGCGGCGAGCAGGCCGGTGCCGGGATTCTTGACCTCGACGGTGAGCGCGGCAAAGTCGCCCTCGTTGTGCAGGATCTCGAAGGCGATCACACCGAGGTCGTCGACGGCGTGCGCCGATTCAGAAAACGGCTCGCCCTCGTCGCACCAGGCAAAGTAGAAGCCAGCGGGCACCCTTATACCTCCTCGAGGTCGAGTTCCCAGCCGACGCGGGCGCCCCACTCGTCGACCGTCAGCCGCCAGCCGGCCACCCGCATGATCAGCTGCGGCCGGTAGAATGTGAAGCCACCCTCGACCCGCTCCGAGCCGGCGACCACCGGCCGCGCCGGCGAGCCGGTCATGGTCTCGTAGGCGAGCTCGGCGACGCAATCGACGGTGACGACGGCGCCGGGGAAGATGCCCTCGAGGGCCGGCGAGCGCAGGTCGCGGCAGATGATGGTCGAGCCATATTTGCGCAGGTAGGACGCCGACAGGTCGATTAGCGCGCCGTCGCTGACCCGCCGGCGCATCGACACCGAGGCGGCGATCGGCGCCAGGGTCTGCTCGAGGCCGCGCGCCGACCAGTCGGGCACGCCCATGCCGGACAATACCAGAAGCGTGTCAGCCATGGCTCAGCGATCCCAGGCCGGCCGCCGGCCGGTGGCGAGCGACGCCTTGAATTGAGCGGCGCGCAGGAGCCGGGTGGCGGTCTCCTCGGGCGCCGTCATCGGGAAAGTCTCGCCGCCGATCGTCAGGTTGATCGGCGTGCCGCCGCGGCTGGAGCCGCCGGCGGCGACCAGGCCGCCGGCCGCAAAGCGCGGCACCGCCAGCGCGGCGCCGAGGTTGTCGACCAGGCCGCCGGCATTGAAACCGGGCATTTGCAGACGGTTGAGCGCGGCCAGAAAACCGACGCCCCAATGGCGCACGGCGCGCGCCGACAGGACGAACTCGCCGTTGGATAGCCAGGCCGGCACCAGGTCGCTGGTCGGCCCGCCCGGCCCCGACACGTAGCCGCCAGACGCAAAGGTGCCGCCGGTCGTGCCGACGTTGACCCGCGCCGCCTCGGCGCGCAGCGACGCCAGCCGGCTGACCAGGCGAACGATCTGCGCGGTCACCCGCGCCACCATCGACTCGAATGAGGACTCGACGCCGGCGGCGGCCGCGGCGAAGCTCGCGCGGGTATCGCCGGCGAGGCCATTGAAGCGATCGGCGGCCGCCCCGGCCGCCTGCTCGGAGGCGTCGACGACGCGGGTGAAGTCGGCGCCGCTGCCGATCGCCCGCAGCTGGTCGGTCGCGTCGCGCGCCGCCTGCCCGGCGGCGTTGGCGATCGCCATGAAATTGCCCTCGGCCGCCTCGGCCGCCCTGGCGCTGCCGTCCTCGACGCCGCCGAAGGCGGCATCGGCCGCCGTGCCGGCGGCCTCGAGCTCGCGGGTGGCGTCGGGCAACGCGCGCACGCCGGCCGCCAGGCGATCGACCTCGCCGGCGGTGCCGCTCGCTTTTTCGGTGGCGCGCTCGAACTGGCCGCCGAGCTTTTCGATCTCGCCGCCGGCCTCGCCGAGGCGCTTCGAAGTGTCGAACACCTGGCGCGTCACCTCGTCCGAGCCGAGCCGGGTCACGGTCACCATGTCGCGCGCCGAGGTGGCGGTGCGCGCCAGGCTGTCGGTGACGTCGTCGGCGGCGGCACCGATCTCGCCGGTCGCCCTGGCCGCCTCGATCGCCCGCCGGCCGATCTCGTCGATCGCCGCCAGGCGCTGACGCGCCTCGGCCTCGAGGTCGCCGAAACGGCTTTCCGGTATGGGCGCAAAGCCGACGCGCGACACCAGGTCCGACTGCGCGCGCAAGAGCTTGATCTGCGCCAGCACGCTCTGCAGGGCGGCCTGCTCGGTCTCGAGCAGCGACCGGCTGAGCTCGTCGAACTTTTCGGTGGCGTCCGGCGTGCCCTTCTTGACCTCCTCGAGGGCGTCGCGCAGGGCGAGGAGCCCCTCCGCCGTCTTTTGGCCCTCGGTGGCGGCGCTGCCGCTGAGCAGCTGCCAGGCTTTGCGCACGGCGTAAAAGCCGCCGACGATGGCGAGGAGGATCAGGCGAAACTTGGTGAACGGGTTGAGCAGCCCGACGATACCGCGGGCGAGCAGGCGCACGAATCCGGTGACACTGGACACGCCGAGTCTGCGGAAAATGCCGGCCAGCCCGGCAAAGCCGAGCGACGCCGAGCCGACCGCTTTGAACAGGAGCCCGAAGGCGAGATAGAGGGGAAAGATCACGGCGACGATCGCGCCGATCGCGGCGACCACCGTGCGCACGGTGGGCGAAAGCTCGGTAAAGGCGCGCGCCAGGCCGCCGAGCGCCTCGGCGGCGGCAATCACGGCCGGGGCGAGCTCGGCACCGACCGAGACCAGGAGGCCGTCGATGTTGTTGCGG
Organism: Rhodospirillaceae bacterium; assembly: GCA_038110665.1. Classification (GTDB taxonomy): domain Bacteria; phylum Pseudomonadota; class Alphaproteobacteria; order Rhodospirillales; family Casp-alpha2; genus TMED8. The sequence goes on from JAYNJY010000037.1 coordinate 11,899, forward strand.
AACAGCTGCAGGGCGCCGCTGACCGTCTCGCGTTGCTTTTGAAAGGCGCCGTCGACCTCGTTGGCGCCGGTAACGATGCGCTCGAGCGCCGCGGCAAAGCCGTCGGCCTGGGCGCCGGTCAGCGACAGCACGGCGTTGACCGCCTCGGTGCTGCCGAGGAGCAGCTGCAGGCGCTCGGCCGAGCCATTGACGGCGCCGCGGATCTGCCGGAAGGCGGCGACCAGGCCGCCGGATTTCTTGACGAGCTCGCCGAAGGTCTTGACGCCGAGATCCTCGAACACCGGCCGCGTCGCCTCGGTGTCGCGGGTCAGCCCCGAGATCGCCGCGCGCACTTGCTGCATGGCCTGCGAGGCCGGCAGGCCGGTGGTCGTCAGCGCGGCGATCGCCGCCAGGAACTCCTCAATCGACGTGCCCGAGTTGGCGACGATGCCGGCGACGGCGCCAAATCCCTGGCTTAGCTGGGCGATCGTCGTCTTGCCGGCCGCCACCGTCTTGAAGATCGAATCGAACAGCTTGACCTGCGCCTCGCCCTCGATGCCGAAGGCATTGATCGCCGAGGTGGCAATGTCGACCGCCTGGGCGGTGGTGCCGAGCCCGGCGACGCCGAGGCGGGCAGACTGCTCGAGGATGCGCATGGCATCACGCGCCGAGACGCCGGCCGAGCGCACCTGATAGAGGCCGTCGGTGAGGTCGCGCAGCGCCACCGGCGTGCGACCGCCAATCGCCAGCACCTGGTCGCGCATATCGCCGAGCGACTCGACCGAGGTGTCGACCAGCGTCGACACCGAGGCGATGCCGGACTCGAACTCGGCGAAGGCGCGCACCGACAGGGCGCCGAAGGCGACCAGCGGCGCAGTGACGAAGGTGGTCAGCTGGCGGCCGGTGGCCACCATGCGCGTGCCGAGCGCGTCGAAGCGCTGGCCGACCACCTGCAGATTCTGCTGCAGGCGCGCCAGCGAGCCATCGATGCTGCTGCCGGCGCCGCGGACGCTGTCGGCGGCGCGCTTGAGCTTTTTGAACGCCTGTTCACCGACGAAGCCGAGTTGCTCGAGCTCGCGCTTGATCTCGTCGCCGCCGTCGAGGGCAATGCGTTGCGTGATGGTTTGCCGACCGGCCATTGTCATTGCACCTTTAGGGCGGCGGCATAGGCCGCTGGTAGCCGGCCCGCCGCCTGGCGCGCCAGCTGGCCGATATGAAATCTCTTTTTGATGGTCGCCGTCGACACGCCGACGAACAGCGGCACGACGCGCACCGCACCGCGACCGCCGCGGCCGCGGCGCAATTGCGCCAGCGAGATATTGCGGGCGCGCGGTCCGGCGCTAATGGCTGCGCCGAGCAGTGGCGGGCCGCTGCGGCGCTTGATGGTGACGAGCTTCTGGCCGGTGCGCGCCTCGAAATTGGCAGCCGTCAATCGGGTGCCGCGGCGCCCGACCGGCACGGTCGGCAGCGGCAGCCATAGATAGGGCTGGCCGCGGATGCGGGCGCCCTCCTCGAACACCGCCGAATAGGGAATCTTGTGATAGAGAAAGCCGGCGGCGTCGATCGACGCGCGGCGGCCTTTCGGAAACACCTGGACGCGCAGCGCGTTCTGCCACTTGCGCGAAAAGCCGGCGGCGCCGATATCGGCGCGCGCCGCGTTTTTAAGATCGTCCGAGACCTCGCTCACCGCCAGCGTCGCCGCGGCGGCGATCGGATCGGCCATGCGCGGCAGCGCCTTGGCCAGCGCGCCGGCGTCGAACTGAAAGCGCACGTTGAGCCCGGCCATTTACCAATCGCGCTCCCACGTCTTGATCTGCTTCTTGATCGACTTGCCGTCGCCCGACGCCGCCAGGGCGGCGACGGCGAGCTCGCCGGCAAGCTCGCGTCGGCGGCGGCGGGCGGCGAAATAGAGCCAGCCCTGCATGGCGCGCGGCGTGTAATCAATTGCGTCTGGGTGGCCGAGGTGCACGAGCTCCTCGACCATCTCGGCGACCTCGTAAAAGGCGCCCTTGGCTACTGAGCGGAGTCGGCGAGGCCGAGCGCGCTGAGCATCCGCACCAAGGGCGCCAATCCTTCCGGGAAGGTGGCCCGCCAGACGCCCTCGACCAGGCGCGCCTGCTCGTCGAGCGTCAGATCCTTGGCGGCGCTCTCGGCCGCCTCGCCGGGCGCGCCGGTGCCCGCGGCAATGATGGCCGCGATCACGTCGTCGCCGAGTTCGAGCAGCCGGCCGATCGCCTCAGCGCGGGCCGTCTCGCCGCCGGAAAACACCGCGCGGATCTCGGGGAAGCGGCGCACCAGATCCCAAAGCTGGCGGCCGCTGACGCCGACGCAGCCGATCGCCACGCCGCGGACCTCGACGCTGGTGATGACGGCACCGCGCGGCGGAATGTCTATCAAGCCGGGCATTGTTCAAATCTCACACACAAAAAGTAAAAAGGCGCCGGGGCAGATAACGCCCGCCCCGGCCAAATCACGATCAGCTGCTCGGCGTTTCGGACTCGAGAATCTCGACGGTGCCGAAGTTGCCATTGGCCTCGCTGTAGAGCGCCTCGATGACGAGCTCGACGACGCCGAACTCGTTCGAGATCAGCTGAATGCCGGTGCCGCCCGGGCGGATCTGCACGTTTGGACAGTCGATGTTGAACTTGTTGCCGTAGGTGTTGGCCCCGGCGAAGCGCAGGGCGCCGGTGATCTTGGTCGAGGCGCCAATGCCAAATTCGTAATTGCCGGCGGTGTTGAGCGCCGGCGTCGAGCCGAGCAGCTTGCGCTGCACGTTTTGGCGGGTGAGCTCCTCGAGTTGGACGGTGAAGGTGTACGACTGCGACAGCACCACCACCAGGTCTTTCGAACGCACGCCGCTGAGCGACGAAAAGTGCTCGAGCTCCTCGATCTCGCTGCCGACCTCGATCGAGACGGCATTGCCCATGTGCTCCTCGGAGCCGCCGTCGGGCGTAAAGTAGAGGGCGCCTTTGCCAATGTAGAGATTGTCGGTATCTGGGGAAACGGGCATGGTTGGGGCTCCATCTGTGGGATTGCCGGCGTCGTCACGACGCGGGCGAAGCGCCTTGCCCAAGGGCGAGTCAGGGCGTGCCGTGTCGACGTCGCCTGGCGGCGACGCGGCGCGACAAACGGTTGAATTCGGGCGGCGCGGTCTTTAGCCGAGGCTGACCGGCGCCAGGGTCGGCGGGTGATCGCCGAATGCCTCGTGCATGACCGCGTCGAACAGGTCGCGCGGCAGCGGAATGGCGCCGCGCCAGGCGCAGCCGTCCTCGCCGAATCGGACGACAAACACCACTGGCTCGACGGGCAGGCGCGTCCTGGTCAGTAGCGCCAGGCGGTGCAGCACGACGGCGCCGGCAGGCGCGGCCGCCTCCCAGGCGCCGAGGCGGGCGCCGGCGGCCAGGAATGCCGCCGACTGCGCCGCAGTCAGGTGCAGCGCCGACAGGCCGCCACGGGTGTGCTCGAGCGTCTTGGCGAGGCCGACCTCATAGGTCAGGCAGCCCGGCGCCTCGGCGGCCGCCGCGGCGGAGCCGACTAGGGCGGCGATCAGGACAACACAGCGCAGCAACCATCGCATGGCGGCACCTCCTCACAGGGTCGTCGGGCTGAGATCGTAGGTAAATGCGAACGACAGGCCGAGCTCGCCCTCCATCGAGCGCCCCCGCGCCAGGGCGGTGACGCACGCCTCATAGCGAATGCCGCAGCCGTTGAGCGTCAGCGCGTTGAGCGTGGCGTCGGTGAGCACCGCCTTGATCACCTTGGCGCGCAGGGCATTGAGGTCGCTGCCGACCGTTGCCGGTGGGCCGCCGAGCAGCACATAGAGCTCGGGCGTCATGGTCACCCGCCGCCGCCAGGCCGGCGGCCGCGGCTGCGGGTCGTCGTCGGCGGCCGTCTCGTCGGCGTCGAGAATCATAATCGCCGGGCGCGCCGTCTCGGGAATCTCGTCGTTGCGGTAGCAGCCGGCGATGCCCTCGACGGCGGCACAGACCGCCTGCAGGCGCACCAGGATGTCCTCGCGCGGGTCAGCCATCTTCGTCCATCAGGATCAAGTAGAATTCGCCGACATGCTCGCCGGCCGGCGCCGGCTTTTGCATGACGTCCTTGACGTGCCAGTCGTTGCCGTTGATCGCCAGGACGGCGCCGGCGAGTGCCGCCCGCGACACGCCGAGCGCGTCGAGCTCGGCCATGCGCACCGCCGCCACCGGGCGCACGGTCTCGAGCGATACGCCGTCGCCGACGGCCATGCCGCCGGTCTTGTCGATCGCCTGGACGGTCAGCGGCGGCGAGCCCGGCGCCAGCGTCAGCGTCGCGTCGATCGCCAGGGCGTCGTAAACCGGGTCGAGCAGCGCGGCGGCGTAATCGATCATTCAGGTCGCCCGCCGCACGGTTGCCGTGAATACATACTCCCAGCGGCCGCGGCCGGACGCGCTGTCGGCCTCGACGATGGCGGTGTATTGCTCGCCGTCGACGAGGCCCAGGGTATAGGGTAAGGCCACCCGATAGGTGCCCACCGCGACGTGCGGCATGGCCAGCGGCCAGCCCGTACCGACCTCGGCGCCGAGGCTGTCGACCACCGTCACCGTCACCGTCGCGTCGACGATGGCGGCGGCGGTGACCGCGTCGGCCAGGCCGACGAGCTCGACCAGGTTGGTATTGGCGACAAAAACGGATTCGGTTTTATGTGCCATCGTCGCTCGCCTCGACCTTGCCGGTGCTCGCCGGCGTCATAGCAACCGCGCCTCGACCTTGCCGGTGCTCGCCGGCGTCATAGCAACCGCGGCGGCCGTCGCGCGCCGCGCTCGCAGCTGCTCGTCGGCGGTCGCCGGCGTAATATCCGCCACGGCGGTCGCCGCGGGCCGCGTGCGCAGCCGCCCGATCGTCGCCCGATAAATCGTCACCGCGCCCGCCTGCAGGGTAGCAACCGCCGCCACGATGGCGCCGGCAGCCACCGCCACGGCCGCCGCCGTCGCCGCCGCGAT
>JAYNJY010000038.1:0-16794 GCA_038110665.1 Rhodospirillaceae bacterium
CGTGCTGGCGCATGCGCTCGGCAACGCGCCTCCGCACGTCGCCCTGCGGTCCGGGACCGAATCCGTGCTGCACGCCCTGCCGTCCAGCGTCGAGGCGGCAGAGGTGGTCAAGCGCGCCAACAACGGCGAGGTCAGCGGCGCCCACGTCGACGGGCCGTTCGCCTTCGACAACGCAGTCTCGCCGGAAGCCGCCCGGCTCAAGGGAATCACGAGCCCCGTCGCCGGCAACGCCGATATCCTGGTCGTACCCAACATCGAGATGGGCAACGGCCTCTTTAAGATGATGGTCTATTTCATGAGCGGGCTCGCCGCCGGCGTGGTGCTCGGCGCCCGCGTGCCGATCGTGCTGACGTCGCGCGCCGACCCGCCGGAAGCACGCCTTGCCGCCGCCGCGGTCGCCGCCATCGCCGCCAACACTCCTAGCCCCCGGACCTGACCGCGCCTCAGTCGTGCACGACGATGGCGTCGGCCGCCCACGGCACCAACGCACCGATCTCGCCCTCGACCAGTTCTAGCAGGATCCGCCGCGCCTCGGCGGCGATGCGCGCGCCGACCGCCGGCCGGCTGTCCGGACCGGAAATCAGGTAGAGCGTGCGCGAGAACTGCTTTCCGGGCATCGCCATGACTGCGAGGGCATCGGCGTAGCCGCGTCCGTGCGCCAGACACAAGGGCGTCGTGATCGCCCAACCGAGCCCCGCCGCGACCATGGCGAAAAGCGCGTCGGTACCGTCGAATTCCATGCTCTGCGGCGGCTCGACGCGGCGCGCGGCGAGCGCGCGCTCGATCTGGGCGCCGATATGCGAGCGGATCGAGTACCGCACGAACGGATGGTTCCCCGCCAGCTCGGCAAGGCTCGGCCGGGTGACGTGGCGCGCCAGCAGCTTCGGCAGCACCAGCACGAAGGGTTCGGTCACCAGCTTCCAGCGCCGCGCACCCGGAACAAGGTCCATCGGCTCGCTGGCGACCATGAAGTCGAGGCGGCGGTCCTGCAGATCTGCCCAAAGGCCGGGCGAGATGCCGGACCACAGCGTTATCCGCTCTGCCTGGCCGCGCAGCGTGCGCACCAGCCTGGGGCCGACGGTGGCGGCGAAGGAATCGATCAGGCCGAGCCGCACCGACGACGGCGCCCTTTCCGCCGCGTGCAAGGCGTCCTGGCGAAGCTCCACCGAAGCGGCCAGCAAACCGCGCGCGCCGGCCCGCAAGGCCTCGCCGGCGGGCGTCAACACAAGCGGCCGGCGGCCGCGCTCGAAAAGCACCGTGCCGAGATCCTTCTCGAGCCGCGCCACCGCCTGCGACACCGCCGGCTGCGACGTGCCCGTCAGCCGTGCCGCCGCCGTCATCGAACCGGTCTCGGCAACTGCGGCGAATATCCGGAGCGCCCGCAGGTCGAGGGTTTCGTCGGCATCGCCCGCTGAGCGTTTATCCATAAGCATTTCTTATTTTTATTATTTTTAATTCAAATTTCAAGACGGGCCGAACCGGCCCGCCTATTGTCCCGCCTGCGTGGATGCAGAAGGACCGCACCGCCATGACCCGCTATTCGATTTTCTCGCTCGCCCGCAACGCGCTCAGCCGCCACGAGAACTGGCCGCAAGCCTGGCGCAGCCCGGCGCCCAAGCCGGCCTACGACGTCGTCATCATCGGCGGTGGTGGCCACGGCCTGGCGACCGCCTACTATCTCGCCAAGAATCACGGCATCACCAACGTCGCGGTGCTGGAGAAGGGCTGGCTCGGCGGCGGCAACACCGGACGCAACACGACCATCGTGCGCTCCAACTACGCGCAGCCTGGCAATACCCTGTTCTACGAGCATTCCATGAAGCTCTGGGAAGGCCTGAGCCAGGACCTCAACTACAACGTCATGATGTCGCAGCGCGGCGTCCTCAACCTCGCCCACACCGACGCCCAGGTCGATTCCTACCAGCGCCGCGGCAACGTCATGCGCCTCAACGGCATCGACGCGGAATATCTCGACCTCGATCAGGTGCGCGCCTTTGTGCCGCCGCTCGATTGTTCGGCCACCGCGCGCTTCCCGATCAAGGGCGGACTGTTGCAGCCACGCGGCGGCACCGCGCGCCACGACGCCGTCGCCTGGGGTTTCGCACGCGGCGCCGATGCACGCGGCGTCGACATCATCCAGAACTGCGAAGTCACCGGCATCACCGTCGAGGGCGGCCGCGTCATAGGTGTGCAGACCACGCGCGGGCCGATCAAGGCGGCCAAGGTCGCCACCGCCGTCGCCGGCCATACCGGGCATCTCTGCGCCATGGCCGGCATGCGCATGCCGCTGGAAACGCATCTGCTGCAAGCCATGGTGTCGGAGCCGATCAAGCCCTGCATCGACACCGTCGTCACCTCGGGCGCGGCACACATGTACGTGTCGCAATCGGACAAGGGCGAGCTCGTCTTCGGCGGCGACCTGGAGTTCTACCCGTCCTACGCGCAGCGCGGCAATTTCCCGCGCATCGAGGACGTGGCGCAGAACGTGCTCACCCTGTTCCCGAGCTTCGGCCGGCTCCGGCTGATGCGCACTTGGGGCGGCGTCATGGACATGTCCATGGACGGCAGCCCGATCATCACCAAGACCGACATCGAGGGCTTCTACATCAACGGCGGCTGGTGCTACGGCGGCTTCAAGGCGACGCCGGGCTCGGGCTGGGTCTACGCCCACACCATCGCCAACGACGCCCCGCACGAACTCAACGCCAGGTTCACGCTCAAGCGCTTCGAGACCGGTGCCGTCATTGACGAGCACGGCGCCGGCGCCCGGGCGCAAGCGCACTAGGAGGCAACGGCCATGATGCTGATCACCTGCCCCTGGTGCGGCCCGCGCGCGCAGACCGAGTTCGCCTACGAGGACGCCGCCACGGCGAAACGCCCGGCGATGGCCGAGACCGACATGGCGGCGCATTTCGAATATGCCTACGGCCGCGACCCGAGGCGCGGAGCGCAGGACGAACTGTGGCGCCATACCGCCGGTTGCGGCCGCTTCCTCAAGGTGCGGCGCGACACCCTGACGCACGAGATCACGGCGACCGGCGCGCCACATGATGATTTCGTGGAAGCCGCGAAATGACCGGCCAACCCTTCCGCAACGCGGCCGGCGGCCGGATCGACCGCTCGAAACCGCTGTCATTCAGCTTCGACGGCAGGCGCTACCAGGGCTTCGCCGGCGACACGCTCGCCTCGGCCCTGCTCGCGAACGGCGTTCGCCTGGTCGGGCGCAGCTTCAAGTACCACCGCCCGCGCGGCGTCTTCTCGGCCGGCGTCGAGGAGCCGAACGCGCTGGTGCAGCTTGGCCGCGGCGCGCGCACCGAGCCCAACCTGCAGGCGACAAGGCTCGAACTGTTCGACGGCCTCGACGCCGAGAGTCAGAACCGCTGGCCCTGCCTCAATTTCGACATCGGCGCGATCAATTCTGTGTTCAAGGCGCTGATCCCGTCCGGCTTCTACTACAAGACCTTCATGTGGCCGAAGAACCTCTGGATGGCCTACGAACGCGTCATCCGCAATGCCGCCGGCATGGGCAAGGCGCCGACCGCGCCCGACCCCGATACCTACGCCAAGCGCTACGCGCATTGCGACGTGCTGGTCGCCGGCGGCGGTCCCGCCGGGCTGATGGCGGCCCTGGCCGCCGCGCGCTCCGACGCGCGTATCGTGCTCGCCGACGACGGGCCGGCATTCGGCGGCATGCTGCTTGGCAACGCCGAGACCATCGACGGCAAGCCGGCCGTCGACTGGGTCGCCGGCATCGTCGCCGAGCTCGCGACCCTCCCCAACGTCACCCTACTGCCGCGCACCATAGTGACCGGCTACTACGACCACAACATGCTGGTGCTGCTGGAGCGCGTCGCCGACCACCTGCCAGCGCCCGCCCTCCACCAGCCGCGCCAGCGCCTGTGGCAGGTGCGCGCCAAGGAAGTCGTGCTCGCCACCGGCAGCCTGGAGCGTCCGCTCGTCTTCGCCGACAACGACCGGCCCGGCGTGATGCTCGCGTCCGCGGCGCAGATCTACGCCAATCGCTTCGCCGTCCGTGCCGGTGAGCGCGCCGTGGTGTTCACCAACAACGGCTCGGCTTACGCCGCCGCGCGCGACCTGCAAGCCGCCGGCGTACAAATCCAGGCCATCGTCGATGCGCGCGCGGACGTGCCGGCGGCGGAACTCGCCGCCGCCAAGCAAGCCGGCATCGGCGTGCTCAAGGGCCATGCAGTCGTCGGCGCGCTCGGCGTCAAGGCCGTGCAAGGCGCGACGGTGATGGCGCTGGACGCCGACACCGGCGCCGCCACCGGCGACGCGCGCGAGATCGTCTGTGACCTGATCGCGGTTTCCGGCGGCTGGACGCCGAGCGTGCACCTGTTTTCGCAGTCGCGCGGCAAGCTCCGCTTCGACACCGCTCTCACCTGCTTCGTGCCGGGTCCGTCGTTCCAGCGCGAGCGATCGGCCGGCGCCGCCAACGGCGCTTTCGCCCTCGCCGATTGCCTGGCCCAGGGTGCGGCGGCAGGCACCGAGGCCGCCCGGGCGGCTGGTTTCGGTGCCGCCGAACCGGCACTGCCCGCGACCGAAGCGGCGCCGGCATTCACGGCGAACGCGCTTTGGGCGGTACCGTTCCAGCCCGGCCATCACGGCAAGCGTTTCGTCGATCTGCAGAACGACGTCACAGCCGAGGACGTGGCGCTTGCGCACCGCGAGAACTACGCCTCGGTCGAGCATCTCAAGCGTTACACCACGCTCGGCATGGGCACCGACCAGGGCCGTACGTCGAACGTCAACGGCCTCGCCATCATGGCCGCACTTCGCGGCGAGGAGATTCCCACCGTCGGCACCACCACCTTCCGCCCGCCGTTCGCGCCGATGACGCTCGGCGCCGTCGCCGGCTACGACACGCACGGCCACGTCGCGCCGACGCGGCTGACGCCGATGCACGACTGGCACGTCGCCGCGGATGCGCCGTTCGCGCCGGCCGGCTACTGGCTGCGTGCGCAATATTACCCGCGCCCCGGCGAAGGCATGTGGCAGGCGATCTGGCGCGAGGCCAAGGCGGTGCGCGAACATGCCGGCATCGTCGATGTTTCGACGCTCGGCAAGATCGACCTGCAGGGTCGCGACGCCGCCGAGTTCCTCAACCGGGTTTACGTCAACGGTTTCGCCAAGCTCGCGGTCGGGCGCTGCCGCTACGGCCTGATGTTGCGCGAAGACGGTTTCGTCTTCGACGACGGCACGGTGACTCGCTTGGCCGAGAACCGCTACCTGATCACCACGACCACGACCAACGCCGGGCCGGTGATGCGGCACCTGGAATTCCTCGCCCAGGTGCAGTGGCCGGATCTCGACGTCAAGCTGCTATCCGTCTCCGACGACTGGGCTGGCATCGCCGTCGCCGGGCCCGAGAGCCGGGCACTGCTCCAGCGCGTCGCGGCCGGCGTCGATCTTTCGAACGAAGGCACGCCGTTCATGGCCTATCGCGAGGGTGCGATCGCCGGCGCGCCGATGCGGCTTTTCCGTATCAGCTTTTCGGGCGAACTCGCCTACGAGGTCAACGTGCCTTCGGGCTACGGTCTTGGCGTCTGGCAGGCCCTGCTGGAGGCCGGAAGCGACCTCGGCGTCACCGCCTACGGCACCGAGGCCATGAACATCCTCCGCATCGAGAAGGGCCACGTCACCGGCGGCGAACTCAACGGCCGCACCACCGCCGACGACCTGGGCTTCGGCCGCATGATGACGGCTGAGAAGCCGTTCGTCGGCAAGGTGCTGGCCGGACGCGAGGCGCTCGTCGATCCAAACCGCCGGCAATTGGTCGGCCTGGTGCCGGTCGACGGCCGCGCCAAGATCCCGCGCGGCGCGCAGCTGGTGCGCGACCCTTCGGCGCCGTTGCCGATGGCCAGCGACGGCGAAGTCACCGCGCAGTGCTTCAGCCCCAACCTGGGCCACCCGATCGGCCTGGCGATCCTTGCCGGCGGCCGCGGTCGCGTCGGCGAGGTGCTGTTCGCGCATTCGCCGCTTACCCGAGAATCGGTCGCGGTCCGCGTCGCCGATCCCGTCTTCCTCGACCCGGAAGGAGTGCGCCTGCATGGTTGATGTCCAGCCGCTTCCGCCCTTCGCCGGCGCGCTCGAGCCTGGCCGCTTCGGCGCCGACGGGGAGCCCGGCGTCACGCTCCCGAAAGCCGCCGCCATGAGCCTCGTCCATGTCGCCGGCGCCGCCGGCGCGCCGCTCGGGCTCACCCTGCCGACCAATGCCGGTGAGGTCGCAACGGCGGGCGAACTGCGCGCACTCTGGCTCGGCCCCGACCAATGGCTGATCAAGGCGCCGGCCGCACCCTTCGGCGAATGGTCCGTGCGCATCGCCGAGGCGGCGCCCGCCGCCGCCGTCAACGACGTCAGCCACGGCCGCGCGACGGTCCGGATCGAAGGTGCAAGCGCGCGCGACCTGCTCGCCGCCGGCTGCCCGCTCGATTTCCACGCCGCCGCGTTTCCACCCGGCCGCGCTTTCGCCAGCCTGCTCGGGCACCTGAGCGTGGTCATCGAATGCGTCGGCGCCGACGCATTCGAGGTCACGGTGACGCGCTCTTACGGTCGCGACCTTGCCCAGTGGCTGCGTCACGCGGCAGCGGAATTCGGCTACCGGATCGACTGACGATTAACCGAGGTCAAAGCCCCGTCGGCGGCCCCGGCTAGGATCGGGAAAGCAAATAACGGACGGGAGCAACCGCCATGCGAGTGACCGTTGCGCTCTTGGGCGAACACGGCCTCTTCTACGCCCTCATCGAACAGGTTTCCCACGCCACGAAGAATGCCCCCGACGACGTACCGGCCCTGACGCGCGCGCTGGCTCGCGCGCTGGCGACCCATGCCGAGGTCGAGGAGGCGACACTGTTCCCGGCGCTGCGCCCGCACCTTGGTCCGCTCGGGCCGATCGGGGTGATGGAGGCGGAGCATCGCCAGATCGAGGAAATCGTCAAACGCATCGCCGCGACCGACGATCCGGCGCAACTCCGCCGCTATGTGGATTTGCTGATCGAGGTCTGCATCGACCATTTCGCCAAGGAGGAAGGCATCCTGTTCCACCTGGCCGTCAGGTTCCTGGACGACGGCGAACTGAACCGTCTCGGCGACTCCTGGGCCGAGTTTCGTCACGTCAACCTGCAACCCTTGGGCTGCGCCGCCTGAAGATCAGAGATCTTCCCAGAGCTGGCGCTGGAAACTGATCTCGCGTTCGGCCTCGGCGACCTCGCCCGACATGAAGTCGCGCATGGAGAGGATGGCGAAGCCCTCCACACCGGCGCCCTCGACGATGAGATGGCGGATGCCGGCTTCGGCCATCATGCGAAGCGCCTCGGTGCCGGTCTGGTCGGCGGCGATGGTGACTGGGTTCCGGGACATGACGTCGCCGACGGGCGTCGTTTCCGGCGCCAGGCCGGCGACGATGACCCGGCGCAGCAGGTCACGTTCGGTGAAGATGCCTTCGAGCCTGCCGGCTTCCGTGATCAGCACCGCCGCGACCTGGCGCTCGGCCATTCGGCGCGTGGCTTCAAGCACGCTGGTTTCGGGCGGCACGTGCAGAAGTTCCTTGTTGCCGACGATCTGGCGGAGCGTCCGGTGCGGCATGGCGTCCTCCTGGTCCGACGCTCCAGCTCAGTGGGCGCCAGCACCGCGTCGCAATAAGATTACATGCCGTCCACCAAACCTCTTTTTTCAGGCGGTCAACCCGCCGTCGATGACGAATTCGGCGCCGGTCACGAACGCCGCTTCGTCGGAGGCGAGATAGGCGATCATCGCGGCGATCTCGCCGGCCTCGGCGATCCTGCCGAGCGGCACCTGGCCGGCCATCACCGCACGCGCCTTTTCCGGTTCGCGCGTGCCGGCGGCGATGTCGTCGAGCATAGGCGTCTCGGTAAAACTCGGATGCACGGAATTGCAGCGGATGCCGTAACCCTTGTTCGCGCAGTGCAGCGCCACCGACTTGGTCAGCAGCCGGACACCGCCCTTCGATGCGTTGTAGGCGGCGAGCTTGGCACCGCCGACAAGCCCCGAGACCGAGGACATGTTGACGATGGCGCCGCCGCCGGTGCGCTGCATCGTCTCGACGGCGAACTTGCAGCCGAGGAAGGTGCCGTCGAGGTTGATCGCCATCACCCGGCGCCAGTCTTCGAGCGAGGTATCCTCAATCGACTTGAACACGATGACACCGGCCGAATTGACCAGCACGTCGAGCTTGCCGAAGGCGTCGAGCGCGGCGGCGACGGCGGCCTGCCAAGAGTCCTCGCGGGTCACGTCGAGCTCGACGAATAACGCCGCCTCGCTCAAGGCGGCCGCCGCGGCGATACCGCGGGCGCGGTCGATCTCGCAAACCGCGACGCGGGCCCCCTCGGCGATCAGCCGTTCGGCGACCGCCCGGCCGATGCCGCTGGCGGCGCCGGTGACGAGGGCAGACTTGCCGGCGAAGCGCCTCAAGCCGCGCCCGCGCAGTCGAGCAGGCTTTCGCCTGGCCTGACGCGGGTGAACTCGACCGCCTCGGTGTCGATGGAGATGCGGCCATCCTTGAGCGTCACCTTGGTAAAGCGCGAGTTCTCGACGTCGCGGGTCTCGGGGAAGTCGGCGCGGAAGTGCGCGCCGCGCGAATCCTCGCGCGCTTCCGCCGCGGCGATCACGGCGCGGCTGACCAGCATCAGGTTCTTCATGTTCATCCAGTCATGCCAGGTGAGATTGTAGGCGAGGTTGGTGCCGTCGACGCCGGTCGCATCCAGTTCGGCCTCCAGTTCGTCGAGCCCGGCCGTGGCGCGCTTCAGGCTGGCGGCGTCGCGGATGATGCCAGCGTCCTCCCACATCAGCTCAAAGAGCTTTTCGCGGATGTCCTCGAGCCCGCTCGGCTTCTTGGCGAACGGCGCGCGGCAATGCGCCATGGCGGCGTCGATGACGTCGAGATTGGGCTCGCAGAGTGCGCCTTCCTTGGGCACGTACTTGGCGATGGCGTCGCCGGCGAGGCCGCCGAACACGGTCGAGTTGGCGACCCCGTTTCCGCCTAATCGGTTGGCACCGTGCACGCCGCCGGTGTCCTCCCCGGCGGCATAAAGGCCCTTGAGCGCGGTCGAGCAATCGTTACCGAAGACCACGCCGCCCATCATGTAGTGCGCGGTCGGCACCACCTCGACGTCGCCGGAAACCAGGTCGAAGCCGCAGTCGGCGCAGCGCTCGACCATGCCCTTGAACAGCCGGCGGACGTCCTTGTTGACCAGGTGCTTCATGGTGATGTAGAGCCCGCCGTTGGGCCCGACGTTACCGGCACGCATTTCGGTGAACATGGCGCGCGAGACGATGTCGCGCGTGGCGCGCTCGTTGCGGTCGTCGTACTTGTGCATGAAGCGCTGCTTGTCGCCGGCGAGCAGGTGCCCGCCGAAGCCGCGCAGGCCTTCTTCGATGATGGTGCCGGTGATGCGGGTGTCCTTGCCGGCGACGAGGCCGGTCGGGTGGAACTGCACCATCTCCATGTCGCGGAGCGGCAGGCCCAGCCGCAGGAACATGGCGAGGCCGTCGCAGCTCTTGTCGCCCGACGGCGTGTGGTACTTGTACATGGTCGGGCCGCCGCCGGTGGCGACCAGCACGGCCTTGGCCTTGACGAACAGGAAGTGGCCGGTGCGCATGTCGAGCATCAGGACGCCGGAGATCGCCGCACCGTCGCGGCTCGGGACCAAGGCGACGGCGCGATGGTCCTCGAGCTTGCGGATGCCGCGCGCCCAGACCTGTTCGGCCAGGCGGTTGATGATTTCGATGCCGGTCAAATCGCCTTTGTGCACGGTGCGGTCGAAGGTCTGGCCGGCGAAGGCCTTCTGGTGCACGGTGCCGTCCGGGTTGCGGTCGAAGAAGCAGCCGAGCTCGTTCTCCAGCTCGCGGATGCGCACCTGGGCCTCGGTCACGAGCGTCCAGGCGAGCTCCTGGTTGTTGAGCCACTTGCCGCCCTCGACGGTGTCCATGAAGTGGCGCTCGGCCGAGTCGCCCTCGGCCAGTGCCACGTTGTAGCCGCCTTGGACCATGCGGGTGCAGCCGCACTTGCCGAGCAACCCCTTGACCGCGACGGTGACGTCGAGGCCGGGCGCGCCCTGGAGCGTGTGCAGCGCGCCGAACAGGCCGGCGCCGCCCGAGCCCAGGATCAAGACATCGGTGGTCAGGGTTTCCAGGTTATCCATTGGGATTGCCTCCGGAGACAAAAAGGGTGAGGCCCGACAGCAGCAGGATGCCGAGCACCACGCGTCGGAACAGGGTTTCGTCGAGACGGTCGTAAAGCTTGATGCCGAGCCACACGCCGGCGACGATCATCGGCAGGCACCAGAGAAAACGCTCGCCGGTCTTGACCGTGACCAGGCCGCCGACGGCGAGCGAGCCGAGCGACAGCAGGTGCATGTAGGCGAGGAACGGCTGGAAGATGCCGCGCTGCGTCGCCTTGGGCCAGCCACGCAGCCCGTACCAGATCGTCGGCGCGACGCCGCAGAGCCCGGCGAAACCGTCCATGACGCCGCCGATCAGCGCAGCGGTGCCGTCGGCCCCAGCGCCCGCCCCACTCGATCTTGGGCAACGTGCGCACCGCCAGGAACACCAGCGAATAGGCGATCAGGAAGCCACCGACGAGGGTGCGGAACTGGTCGGGCTCGACATATTTGAGCATCCAGGCGCCGAAAGGCACGCCGACGGTGCCGGCGACCATGAAAACTGGCATCTTCAAGTAGTCGAGCTGGCCGCGCAGCTTCCACAGGCTGTAGACCGAGATGACCGCGCCGCAGGCGACGACCAGCGGCACCGCCTCGTGCGGGTTGAGCACGTAGAGCCAGATCGAGATCGCCACGACCGCGTCGCCGAAGCCGGCGGCGACGGTGGCGAAGGCGGCGAGAAAGGCGCCGAGCAGGACGACGAGCAGCTCAGATGACATTGAGCAGATACACCAGTCCGGCGGCCAGGCTGAGCCCAGCGGTGACGGCGACGGCAGACTTCTGCCAGTCGCGCCAGGGCAGGAACTCGATGGCGAGCAGCCTGAGCCCGCCGGTCAAATGCGCGGCCAGCAGCACGATCAAAACGGTCTCGGCGAGCTTGACCATGGGCGCTTCGGCCCAGGCGGTGAAGCTGTCGAAGGCCTGGGGATTCTTGACCGCCATGACCAGCACCTGGAAATGCACCGGCAAAAAGAACGCGAGCAGGACACCGCTCAGGCGGTGTACGACGAAGGCCCAGAAATTCGGCCGGCTGTGATGACGCCCCTTCATGCTGCGCCTCCGAGGCCATGGAACTTCATCACCACGCGCACGCCGAGCACGAACAGCAGCGCGGCGGCGACGAAGCACAGAAGATCGACGCGCCTAGGCGGCAGTGCCGTCATCTCGGCGAGTACGCTCCTGAGTCCGATCGGCGCATGCACGCTGACGGCGACGACGAAGACCGTATAGAACGCGATCCAGTAAGGATTGCCGGCGACCCGCGCCGTGATCTCGCCGGCGGTCAGGCCGCCCTTGACGGCGACGACGATGGTGACGAGATGAACGACCACGCAGACCGCGAGCACCATGGCGCTCAGGCGCTGCGCCAGCCAGAGCCGCGTCTCCGTCGCCGGCCGAGGGTCGCGCGGACCGCCGTCGACGAGATAGTCTTCCGAGGTTTCGTCTCGGGCGCTCATTTCAAATCCCCCTTGAGCGCCGCCCAGGCGGTGGCGCGCTTCAGGCCGGCGATGGCCGCCGTCGGGTTGAGGTGCTTCGGGCAATTCTCGACGCAACCCTGCTGCGAGTGGCAGGCGTGGCAGCCGGCGTCGCCGGCGACCGCCTGGAGCCGCGCCTTCTGGCCGCCGTCGCGGCTGTCGTTGACCAGCGTCCAGGCGCGGTTGAGCGCGGCCGGGCCGAGGTAGTCGGGCTTCCAGGAGACGATGTCGCAACTCGAATAGCAGACCGCGCAGCCGATGCACTCGATGCCGGCGCTGGCGAGCTTGCGCTTGCGCTCGTTCGGCAGCACCCGGTCGAAATCGTCGTGGCGGCTCTTGGTCGGGTGGAACTTGCCCTCGGCGCGCGCCCACTTGTCGAAGAACTCGGTCATCTCGACCGAGAGGTCCTTGACCACGTTCATGGAGCGCAGCGGCGCCACCTCGAGCCGGCCTTCGGGCGCCACCTTGGAAACGTGGGTGCGGCAGGTCCAGCGCGGCTTGCCGTTGACGGTCATGGCGCAGGACCCGCACATGCCGACGCGGCAGGCGTAGCGGTAGCTCAGCGTCGAGTCGATCCGGCGCTGGATGTAGGTGACCACGTCGAGCACCGTCTGGCTCTCCATGCGCGGCACCTGATAGTCCACGTAGCGGCCGGTCTCGCCGTCGCCGCGCCACACCGATACGGTGAGCATGTCGTCGCTCATTGCTTGCTCTCCTTGCAAAACGTAATGCGCGTGCCAAGCCCGGCATCGGGCCCAACCGTCAAGTTTTCGCCGTCCACTTCGAACGCCACGCCGCCGGCACGCAACGCTCCCGCAGCGGCCGTCGTATCCTCGACCGTCACGGCATAGCCGGCAAGCCGTTCGCCCGGAACGTCGCCCACATCCACCTCGAACAGCGCCGGATCGGCATCCATGGCGGCGAGGAAGGCGTTGGTCGCGACCGGGTCGGCCGTTTCGATGGCAACCGACTTGATGCGCAACGCGCCATTGGCGTGCGACTGGTAAGCCGGCTTGTAGAACTGTTCGGGCTTGTGGCGGTGCGAACAGGTGAAGATCGCGGCCGCCGGCGCGGTCTCGCGCGGCACGAAGGTCAGGTCGAAGCCCATCTCGACCTTGGAGCCATCCGGTTGGCGCGCCATGCGGGTGAACGCGAACGGCGCGGCCACCTCGAGCCCGGCGGCCTCGAAGGCGGCGCGGTCCCGGTCGGGACCGGCGCTTTCGAAGGCGATCATCGAGAATCCCTCGCGGCTCGCCAAGAAATCCCTGTTGTAGGCGCCAAAGCTGAACTCGCCGGGGCCGGCGTCGGCAATCAATTCGGGACGGGTGACGCCGAGCACCTCCAGGAAGCCGCCCTGAAGCTGCGCCAGCCGATTGCCCGTGCCGAACGGGTGCTGGGCTTGCGGCGTCAGGGTGAAGCCCATGCGCTCGTAGAGCGCCGCCCCGTGGCCCAAGTCCCGCACCGCCAGCACGAGATGATCGATCCCCCGTCCCGCCATGCGCTATCCCCGGCCGATCACCTTGACCGTGCCCGAGGCCGGATCGACGCGCAGGCGGTCGCCGCTCCGGACCTGGCCGGTGATGTCTTCGGCGAAGCGGTCGATCAGCGGGAAGTCGGCGAAGGCCGCACCCTGGGCGATGATCGGATTGGCCCAGTTGAGCAGCAGCGCCGCCGGCGCCATTTCGCGCGCCTTCATGGTGTGCAGCATCCAGGCCGTGGCGACGCCGCCCTTGGCGATGTTCAGGACCAGCACCTTGCCGACGTAGTTCTCGCCGTAGAGCTTGTGCGCGGGCCTGGAGAACACGCCCTTGACGCGGTCGAGGTCGTAGCGCGCCGAGAAGTTGTCATGCGCGACCAACGCTTCCCCCTCGACCGTGGGGCCGATGCCGACGTGGCCCTTGATGATGATATCGCTCATCGGATCACCCTCCCCGCGACGGCGCTTTCGACGCATTTTTCCATGTCGGCCAGCACCGGCTCGTAGCCGTAGCCGCCGATGATGTTGGTGAGCTTGGCCGAGTTGGTCATCAGCCGCGTCCAGCCGTTGGCCTCGCCCAGTTCGCGCGCGTGCATCTGGTAGAAGCACACGCCCTCCAAAACGATGCCGCCGGCGTTCTCGATGGTCTCGGTGAAGCCGAAACGGTCGGAGGCATGCTTGTTCTCCGGGTTGGTCGCGACCAGGAGCGAGACCTTGTCATTGACGCGTTATCCCTTCATCAGCCCGGCAAGCTTCTCCAGTTCGACTACCGAGAGCTGCGGTGCGGCGAACACCACGACCTCGAGGCTGGCGTCATTGGCGCCGTAGGATTTCATGAAGGACTGCAGATCGGCGCGCGAGACCTTGCGCGGTTCCGGCGGCGGGCCGTCGAAGACGGTGGTGAGGTCGGGCGCTTCCGGCGTCACGCCGACCATGTGGAACATGGCGGTCGAGCCGTAGCTCGCCAGCGCCGCGCCGAAGTGCTTCAAGTCGTCGGAGGTCGGCGCCGGGCCGGAAATGCCGGCGATCACGGGAACCTGGAAGTAGGACCCCATGGCGTTGCCGACGATGCCGCCGAGCGCGCCCCACTCGGACCACGACTGCGGCGCCTGGTCGTGTTCGAACAGCGCCGTGCCGCGGCGTTTCTCGTCCAGGTGAAAGCCGTAGCGCGCGGTCCGGCCGGTGAGCGCGGAAGCCAAGGCCGCCGGCCCGCCCTCGTAGTTGGTGCGCGCGCCCTGCACGGAGTTGGAATAGATGACGACGCCGGTGTCGCCCATGGCGAGGTGTTCGCCGAGCACCGGCGGCAGCACGGTTTGATAGTTGATGCAAGTGTCGGTCATCATCACGCCGAGCGCGCGGAAGGCGGCGATGGCGCGGCGTTCGAGGTCGACGTAGTACTGGTCGTGGTTGATACGCTCGTAGGCGTTGAGGTCGGCGCCGCGCGGGTCGGTGATGGTCGGAATCTTGACCCAGCGGTCGGCCTCGGGAAACTTCGCCAGTTCCTCCAGGTGTTCAACGCCGGCTTCACCCAGGGCCTCGGTGTCGGCCATGATGTGCGCCTGGGCGACCTCGACGCAATCGGCGGCGTCGAAGAAACGCCCGATCTCGACGATCCGCGCCATGGCCTGGCGCCTCGGCTCGCCGAACTTACCGGCGAGCAGCGCCTCTTCGTAATCGGTCAGCTTCATCGGTGTTCCCCCCTCACTTGAACACGTAAACCGGGCTCGACCAGATGAAATGGCCGTCCTCCTGGGTGATACGCACGTAGTAGGCGTTGTCCTGGCCGGGCCGAACCTTGAGGCGGCGTTCCAGCTCGGCAACCTTGTGCGGGTTCTCGTCCGGCAGCCGGAAGATGCGGATGCGCCGGTCGATGCCGCCGTTGGCGAAGATCATCTCGTCGCGGCCGATCGACTCGACCGCAATCTCCTCTTTCACCAAAGCCGTGTCGATCTTGAGCGTGCCCTTGTGCGGGTCCTTGAGCCAGGCGTCGAAACCGCCGAAACCGCCAGTGGTCAGCGCCTTCCACTCGAGCCGTTCCGGCGCGACGTGGTCGAACGGTTTGTCCAGGTTGTAGCGGTTGATCGGATGCAGCCGTTCGAAGGCGTTGTCGGCGAGCTCGGCGAAGCCGTCCCACTCGGTCTCGCGGCCGCGGCCGCGGTAGTCCGAACCTTCCCAGATGACGCGGATGCGCCGGCCCAGGTCCTTTTCCTCGTAAGGCCGCCAGATTTCCTCGGTCTCCAAGCCGTTCCTGATATCGATGCGCTCGATCGGCGCGGAAGCGTGCGCGTCGATGACGAAGGTGATCTCGTCGTCGCCGGTCTTGAGGATGTCGCCCATCATCGCCTCCGAGACCATCTCGGAGGTGACGTCGCCCAGGTTCGGGTCGTCGGAGAACAGTTCCGCCTTGTTGTCGAAGCGGACCCGGGTGTCGAGGATCATGCGGTTGCCGGTGGTGCCGTAATGATGGCGCTTGCGCATCGCCTGCATGATACCCGCGCGGCTGAATTCGGGCGCCATGTTGCAGGTCAGGCCGCCGTACGCGCCGAACTTGGTCGAGCCCGGATGGCTGGCGCCGGGCCGGCCCTTGTGGCCGTCCGAGTTGGAGACAATGCCGACGCGGTAACCCTGTTCGAAGGCGTCCTGCACCAGCCACTCGAAGGTACCCCAGGCCGAGTGCACCTCGACCGAGCGCTCGATGCGCTGGTCGTGGGCGATCTTGATGTCGGCGTAGCGTCCGCCGATGTGGGCGAAGACGGTACAGTCTTCGTCCTTCAACGCCTCGAACAGGTCGTTGGCCGAATTGGCGTCGCTGTCGACGTCGGAAAGATCGTCGACCAGCGCATGCGATGAGCGGTGGATCTGCCGGCCTTCCTTCATGTGCAGCACGTTGCGGTCGCCGCCCAAGCCGGTGTTGCCCGACCATTCCCAGCCCGGGAAGACGACGAACTCCCCGTTCACGGTGAATTCCTTGGAGAGCTCGTTCAGATGCTCCCAGAACGGCGTGGTAATCTGGAAGTCGTTGCCCTGGTGGACGCAGACGTCGAGGAACGCCTTGTCACGGGCGAACTCGTAGAAATCGCGCGCCGAGTTGGTGCCGATGGTCTCCTCGGACTGGCCGTGCAGGTCGCCCCAGTAGGGCAGCAGCGCGGTGTCCTTGCTGACCCGCATGGGGTTGGAGGTGCAGACCACGTTGCCGGCGTCGTCGAGCATGTCGATGGTCAGGTCGCCGGGCTCGGCGACGCTCAAGCCATCGACCACCGCGGCGAACGCGCCTTTCTTGAAGGTGACGCTGTCAGGCAGGCCCTTGACCGGCTTCGACGCCTTGAGCTTGAAGGTCGCGTGGCACTGGTCGGACGGATTGCCCCACTTGTCCTCGCCCTTCAAGCGCAGCTTGAATTTGTCGCCGACGCCGACGCCGGTCGGCATGATCGTCTTATAGATCGCCGGCGCCCCCGGAACGATGGCGATCTCCGGCTGCTTCGGCAGTTCGACGTAGTTGTAGGTGGCGATGGCGTCGACCAGCACGCGGAACTCGAAGGTATGCTCGCAGAAGGTCTGCAGCCGGATGCCCGGCGAGCCTTGCCGGCGGTCGCCGAAGCGCACGATGATCTGCTCGCCCTCGCGCAGGAAGCCCCGCACCACCTTG
>JAYNJY010000039.1:0-2176 GCA_038110665.1 Rhodospirillaceae bacterium
GCCGTAATCAGCGGATTCCTGCTGTTCGCTACGCGCGCGCCGGAATATTCCCACAATCCGGCGTTCCAACTGAAACTCGAGTTGATCGCCTTGGGTGCGACGTCGGCAATGCTCGCCCACCGGCGCCACGGTTCGACCCTGGAGGGCGCCTCAGACGCAGTGGCGCGAAGGGTCGGCGCAATCTCGGTGCTGTGTTGGATCGGCGCCTTGGTGTCCGGGCGGCTGATCGCCTTCGTGCAGGGCTGACGCCCGGCAATATTCGCCGCCCAGGCACAATCGCCCCATCCCGAGCCGGCAATTCGATCCTTTCTGAAATAGAAATGTATTTAACTTCAATAAGTTAAAAATGGGAGCGGGATGGCGCGGAGATTGCTTGTCAATCTGCGATGCATCGAACACCTGACGTCAGAGAAGGGAGAATATCATGAAGACCGAAACCGAATACGGCCTCGCCATGCCCAGCGTGACCCAGCCGGCCGCGAACGCGCCGAAGCCCGGGGTGAGCTTCGCCGATACCCTGAAAGCCAGCGTCGAGGCCGAACGCAAGCGTGTCCTCGGCGCGCAGCCCGAGAAGCCCGCGAACCCCAACGCCGACGAAATTGCGAAAATCCGCGAGCACGGCATGCCCGCCTACGTCGAGGAGGTGCACAAGAAGAAGATCGAGGAACTGCACGCCAAGATCCTTGAGAAGATGGGCCTCAGCGAGGAAGACCTGGACGCCATGCCGCCCGAACATCGCAAGACCGTCGAGGACATGATCTCGCGCGAGATCGCGGCCCGGACGGCGATCGATTCCATGACCAACGGCGGCGGTAACGAGACCGGCACGGTCGCGGACGGCGCGCACCTTGCCGCCCAGGCCATCGCCGGCGAGGCCGGACGGCTGCCCGGCGGCGCCGCGGGCTTTGCCATCATGACCGCCATGGACGCCGAGGACGGCATCCCCCTCGATTTCGATCCGGAGCGACGCTTGCCCGTCTGACCCCGATGGGATAAACGGACGCAGCGTTCGGGCATGAACCGCCCGGCCGCCTGGATTCGAGGACGACCGCCATGACCGCCAAGGTATTCATCGACGGCGAGGCCGGCACCACCGGCCTTCAGATCAAGGCGCGGCTGGACACCCGGTCGGACCTTGAGCTTCTGCACCTGGACGATACCGAGCGGAAGGATACCGGGCGCCGTCGCGATATGCTCAACGCGGCCGATCTGGTGGTGTTGTGCCTGCCCGACGACGCGGCGCGCGAGGCGGTGACGCTGATCGAGAACCCAGAAACGCGGGTCGTCGACGCCTCGACGGCGCACCGCACGGCGCCGGGCTGGGCCTACGGCTTTCCCGAATACGAGCCCGGCCATCGCGAACTGATCCGGGCTTCGAAGCGGGTCGCCAACCCGGGCTGCTACGCCATCACCTCGGTCGCCATGCTGCATCCGCTGGTCGCCGGCGACATCGTCGCGGCCGACTGGCCGGTCACCATCAACGCCGTTTCCGGCTACTCCGGCGGCGGCAAGAGCCTGATCGCGGCGTTCGAAGACCCGAAGGCGGAAAACCATACGGATTCAACATTTTACGCTTACGGCCTCACGCTCAAGCACAAGCACATTCCGGAGATCACGCGCTGGAGCGGGCTCAAGCACGCACCGGTGTTCGTGCCCAGTGTCGGGCGCTATCACCAGGGCATGATCGTGCAGGTACCGCTTGCGCTGTGGGCGATGCCGGGCACGCCGAGCCCCGAGCGGGTTCATGCCGTGCTCGCCGAGTTCTATGCGACCGAACGCTTCGTCACCGTGGCGCCCTTGGCCGAAACCCGCGACATGGCCGCGCTCGACCCGGAGGACCTGAACGGCACCAACGAGCTTCGCCTGCACGTCTTCGCCAACGCCGACGCCGGCCAAGCGGTGGTGATGGGATTGATCGACAATCTCGGCAAGGGTGCATCCGGCCAAGCGGTGCAGAACCTCAACATCATGCTCGGCCTCGACGAGGGCGCCGGCCTCTAGAGGCTTGCGACAAAACATTACAATCGCGGCAAACGCCGGCGACAGACGTGGTTTAGCTTCCGGGATGGTTCAAACGCCAACCCGGGAGTCCGAACATGAATGAAACCTTCCGGCCGTCGCCGCACGGCCCCGTCACCGTCACGTTGCACTGGCTGGTGGCCATCCTCTTCGTTGC
>JAYNJY010000039.1:2186-12181 GCA_038110665.1 Rhodospirillaceae bacterium
CCTTCGGCGAAATCATGGACGAACTGCCGCGCGGCGACGCCCGGTTGACGGTGCTCGGCTGGCACCTGCTCGCCGGCGGCGCCATCTTCGCGCTGCTGGCGCCACGGCTGCTGGCGCGCCTCACCGGCGCCGCGCGGCATGACGACGGGCCGGCGTGGGAACGGCGCGCCGCCAAGTTCGCCCATTTCGGGCTTTACGGGATGATGCTGGCGTTGCCGTTGACCGGCTTTCTCGCCGTCGTCAGCGGACGGACGGCGGTGCCGCTCTGGGGCGATCTCAAGCTCGAACCGCTGTTCACCTCGAAGCTGCTGCACAGCGCCATGGAGGAAACGCACGAATTCCTGGTCGGCGTGCTGATCGCGGCGGTCGCCCTGCATGTAGTCGGCGTGATCTGGCACCAGTACGTGCGCCGCGACGGCGTCGCCGGCAGGATGTGGCCGTTCGGCAAACGCTAGGTTGCCGGCTCACACGTCGAGGTCGGCGACGAACTCGGCGTTTTCCTGGATGTACTTGAAGCGCTTCTCGGGATTGCGGCCCATCAGGTTCTCGACCAGCCGGGCGGTTTCCTTGGCTTCGATGATCTCTTCGTCGCTCAGGCCGGCCGGCACGGTGACCCGCGCCAGCGTGCGCTTGGCCGGGTCCATGGCGGTTTCCTTGAGCTGCGACGGCGGCATTTCGCCGAGGCCCTTGAAGCGGCTGATCTCGACCTTGCCGCGGCCCGAGAACGTCGAGGCCATCAGTTCGTCCTTGTGGGCGTCGTCGCGGGCATAGAGCACGGTGCCGCCCTGCGACAGCCGGTAAAGCGGCGGCAGCGCGAGATAGAGCCGTCCGCCCTCGACCAGCCCCGGCATCTCCTTGAAGAAGAAGGTCATCAGCAGGGATGCGATATGGGCGCCGTCGACGTCGGCGTCGGTCATGATGATGATCTTCTCGTAGCGCAGATCGTCGTCCATGTAAGCATCCCCGGTGCCGCAGCCGAGCGCCTCGATCAGGTCGGAGAGCTCCTGGTTGGCCTTCATCTTGTCGACGGTGGCCGAGGCGACGTTGAGGATCTTACCGCGCAGCGGCAGCACCGCCTGGGTCTTGCGGTCGCGCGCCTGCTTGGCAGAACCGCCGGCCGAGTCGCCCTCGACGATGAACAGTTCCGTGCCCTCGCGCGTTGTGTTGGCGCAGTCCGAGAGCTTGCCCGGCAGCCTGAGCCGCCGCGTCGCGGTCTGGCGCTTGGTCTGCTTGGCCTCGCGTTTCTTGAGGCGCAGTTCGGCGCGCTCGATGACCTCCTCGATCAGCACCTTGGCCATGTCCGGCGCGCCCGACAGCCAGTGGTCGAAATGGTCTCGCACGGCGTTCTCGACCAGGCGCTGCGCCTCGGCCGTGGCGAGCTTCTCCTTGGTCTGGCCCTGGAACTGTGGATCGCCGATGAAGACCGACAGCATGACGCAGGCGCCGCCGAGCACGTCCTCGCCGGAAATCTTGCCGGCCTGGCGGTTGCCGACGAGCTCGCCATAGGCGCGCATGCCCTTGGTCAGCGCGCCGCGCAGGCCCAGCTCGTGGGTGCCGCCCAGGGGCGTCGGCACGGTGTTGCAGTAGGAATTGAAGAAGGCGTCCTCGTCGACCGGCCAGGCGACCGCCCATTCGGCCTTGCCCGAACCGCCGTTGAGCTTGGACTCGCCGGCGAAGGCGACCGGCGTCAGCATGCGCCGCGTGCCCAGCGTCGAGGTCAGGTAGTCGGAAAGCCCGCCCGGGAAATGCAGCGTCGCCGTTTCCGGGGTGCCGTCCTCGCCCTTCAAAAGCTTGGGATCGCAAGACCAGCGGATCTCGACGCCGCGGAACAGATAGGCCTTGGAACGCGCCATGCGGTAGAGCGTCGACGGGCGGAACTGGGCGCGCGGGCCGAAAATCTGGCCGTCGGGGTGGAAGCTCACCGTGGTGCCGCGCCGGTTTCGCGCGGTGCCGGCCTGCTTCAGCGGCCCCTTGGGCACGCCCCGGCTGTAGCTCTGGGTCCAGACCTTCTGGTCGCGCGCGACCTCGACGTCGAGCTTGTCGGAGAGCGCGTTGACCACCGAGACACCGACGCCGTGCAGACCGCCGGAGGTCTCGTAGGCCTCGCCGGAGAATTTGCCGCCCGAGTGCAGCGTCGTCATGATCACCTCGAGGGCGGACTTCGTCTTGAACTTGGGATGCGGATCGACAGGAATGCCGCGACCGTTGTCGCTGACGGTGACGGTCTGGTCGAAGGCGAGGTGGATTTCGATGCGGCTGGCGTGGCCGGCGACGGCCTCGTCCATGGAGTTGTCGAGGACTTCCGCGACCAGGTGATGGAGCGCGCGCTCATCGGTGCCGCCGATGTACATGCCCGGACGCCGGCGCACCGGCTCCAGGCCTTCGAGCACCTCGATGTCGGCCGCCGTGTAGCCTTTTTCGCCGCCTGGGCCGGCCTTCTTCGGCTTCGCGGCGGGCACGGCTTCGGCCCCGGTATCGTTGCCGGACGGCTTTCCCTTCTTCGCGGGCGCGTCTTTTTGAAACAAATCCGTCTGCATATCGGTCCCGTGTCGCGGTTATCCTGGCTTTAGGGCAGCGCGGCCCAAGGCGCATCCTAATCGGGGCTGACCCCAAACTTCAAGCATGATACTGTGGTCGCATTGAACAATCGTTACCACATTTTGTGATTTCATGGAGGCCCGCATGGCCGACAACGCCGCCACCGAAGCCCCCACCGAAACCCACGACGAGCCGCGCGGCGAGCTGTCGCTGCGCACGCTTGCCATGCCGAGCGACACCAATCCCGCGGGCGACATCTTCGGCGGCTGGCTGATGGGCCAGATGGACATCGCCGGCGGCATCGTCGCGGCATCTCGCGCCCGGGGCAGGGTCGCGACTGTCGCCGTCGACGGCTTCGTCTTCCACAAGCCGGTGCACGTCGGCGACGTGGTTTGCTGCTACGCCGACTTGCTCGGCGTCGGCCGCACCTCGATCAAGATGCTGATCCAGGCCTGGGCGCTGCGCCGGCGCCAACCGGGCAGCCACGTCAAGGTGACGGAGGGCACCTTCACCTTCGTCGCCCTCGACGAGGACGGCAACAAGCGCCCGGTGCCGGCAGCGTGACCAGTCTCAACTCACCACCATGACGATGTAGCCGGCGAAAGCCATGGCGGAAAGCGCGGTGAAGTCGCGGAAGAGGGCGGTCATGTCCATTTTGCTGCTCCCAGGTCGGATGGTTCGGTGAATTGGTAAATAACGGAACAAAAATAGAACATATTTAAAACTTAATAGCAACATTTTAAAAATGACCGGCCAATGGATTGAATCGGCGAGGTCTTCCCCGCACCCTGGAAGGAAGCGGCGATTCAAGCGTTTGCCCTCCGCGGTTGAGATTCGCGGACGGTCGGCGAAAGGAAACGTTCGATGTTTGTCCACAATATCCTGCTGGCTGGCTGCGTGACCGCGCTGGCCCTTGCCGGCGCAGCACGGGCGGACGAAGCCCGCGTCGTCGGCGTCCGCGCGATGTTCAACGGCGACGGCAGTTACGACTTCGACGTCACGCTCCGCCATCCGGATACCGGCTGGGACCATTACGTCGACCGCTGGGACGTGCTCGGCCCCGACGGCAAGGTGCTCGGCTCACGCGTGCTCTACCATCCGCACGTCAACGAGCAGCCGTTCACCCGTTCGCAGCGGATCAGCGTGCCGGCCGGCATTCGCAGCGTCTCGATCCGCACGCATTGCAAGATCGACGGCGACGGCAAGACGCTGTTCAAGGTCGAGTTGCCGGAGTGAGATGCCTGTGACCAGCCGCCGCGGTTTCCTGATCTGGCTCGCCGCCGCCCTGGCCGCGGGTGGAGCGCGCGCACAAACCACGACAGAGGACGGCCTCAAGGCGACGGTGGTCGAGATGGTCGACGGCGCCGCCGCCGCCATCGCCCGCGTCGGCCTGACCCAGGCGACGCGGTTCACGCCCCCTGAGACCTGGGTTCGTCCGGAAAGCGGCCTTTACGTCTTCGTGTTCGACCGCAAGGGCGTGCTGCGGCTGCATCCCGAGGCCCGTGTCATCGGCGCGTCGATCCGCGCCACGCTCGACGCCGAGGGCACGCCGTTCATCGAGCGCATCCTGGCGGCCCTGTTCGAGGGCGACGGCAAGGTTTGGACCGAGTACTTGTAGCTCGACCCCACCGCCGGCCGGGTGCGGCGCAAGCGCGTCTACAGCCGCCGCGCCGGCGAAATGATCGTCAACTGCGGCTATTACCTCGACAGCGCCTGAGCGACCGTATGGTCGCCCGGCGGCAACGAAAAACGGCCGCCCCGGTGGGGAGCGGCCGTAATTTCGTTCGGGGTCCGGTGGTACGAGCCCCGAAGGTGCCCAGGATCAGGACGAGTAGTACATTTGGAACTCGACCGGATGCGGTGTGTGTTCGAAGTTGTAGACTTCCTCCCACTTCAGATCCATGTAGGCGTCGATCTGGTCGTCGGTGAACACGTCGCCCTTGGTCAGGAACGAACGGTCGGCATCGAGGTTCTCGAGCGCTTCGCGCAGCGAGCCGCAGACCGTCGGCACGGTGGCCAGTTCTTCCGGCGGCAGGTCGTAGAGGTCCTTGTCCATGGCGTCGCCCGGATGAATCTTGTTCTGGATTCCATCGAGTCCGGCCATGAGCATAGCCGAGAACGCCAGGTAGGGGTTGGCGAGCGCGTCCGGGAAGCGCACTTCGACGCGCTTGCCCTTGGGCGAGGAGGCGAACGGAATGCGGCACGACGCCGAGCGGTTGCGCGCCGAGTAGGCGAGCAGCACCGGCGCTTCGAAGCCCGGGATCAGGCGCTTGTAGCTGTTGGTAGTCGGGTTGGTGAAGGCGTTGATGGCCTTGGCGTGCTTGATGATGCCGCCGATGTAGTATAGCGCCGTCTCGGAGAGATCGGCGTAACCCGAACCGGCGAACAGCGGCTTGCCGTCCTTCCAGATCGACTGGTGGGTGTGCATACCCGAGCCGTTGTCGCCGGCGACCGGCTTCGGCATGAACGTCGCGGTCTTGCCGTAGGTGTGAGCGACCATGTGGGTGCAGTACTTGTAAATCTGCACGTT
This sequence comes from Rhodospirillaceae bacterium, assembly GCA_038110665.1. Taxonomy (GTDB): domain Bacteria; phylum Pseudomonadota; class Alphaproteobacteria; order Rhodospirillales; family Casp-alpha2; genus TMED8. The sequence goes on from JAYNJY010000039.1 coordinate 7,255, forward strand.
GTCGGCGTTGCGCACCAGCGTCGAGAAGGTCATGCCGAGCTCGTGCTGGGACGGCGCCACCTCGTGGTGGTGCTTGTCCATATGCAGGCCCATCTGCTGCATGGTCGAGACCATCTCGGCGCGCAGGTCATGGGCGCTGTCGACCGGCGGCACCGGGAAGTAGCCGCCCTTGATGCCCGGACGGTGGCCGGTGTTGCCGCCTTCGGGGAACATCAGGCCGGAAACGTAGGGGCCTTCGTCGGAGGTGAACTCGTAAAAGCAGTTGTTCATCTTAACGTCGTAGCGGACGTCGTCGAACACGAAGAACTCGGCTTCCGCGCCGAAGTAGGCGGTGTCGCCGATGCCGGTCGATTCCAGGTAGGTCTCGGCCTTCTTGGCGATCGAGCGCGGGTCGCGGTTGTAGGTCTGGCCGGTGGTCGGCTCGAGGATATCGCAGTAGAGGATCATCATCGGCTGGGCGCAGAACGGATCCATGACCGCCGTCGCGGCGTCGGGGATCAGGGTCATGTCGGACTCGTTGATCGCCTTCCAGCCGGCGATGGACGAACCGTCGAACATGACGCCGTCGGCGAAGGCATCCTCGTCGACGAACTCTGAGCACATGGTCAGGTGCTGCCACTTGCCGCGCGGGTCGGTGAAGCGCAGGTCGACGTACGGAATGTCCTCGTCCTTGAGGTACTTGATGACGTCGGTGGGGGTCTTGCAGTTCAGAGACATTTTATGTGTTCCTTTTTCCCTTGCTTGGATGGTTCGGCCCGCCTTGGCAGCGCCTGGGCGGTAACCCCAGGGCCGCAACGCGTCTTCACCGGATTAGATGGCTTCGCTACCGGTTTCGCCGGTACGCACGCGGATCGCGTTTTCGACCGGCATGATGAAAATTTTGCCATCGCCGATGCGGCCCGTATGCGCCGCCTGCTGGATGGCCTCGACCGCACGTTCGAGCATGTCGTCCTCGACGACCAATTCGATCTTCACCTTGGGCAGGAAGTCGACCACGTACTCGGCGCCGCGATACAATTCGGTATGGCCTTTTTGGCGACCGAACCCCTTGGCCTCGAGCACGGTAATACCCTGCAGTCCGACCTCGTGAAGGGCTTCCTTCACCTCGTCGAGCTTGAACGGTTTGATGATGGCTTCGATCTTTTTCATAAGTTTTCGCTTCCGTCTCAGATTTCCCCTAGCGTGACGCACTTAACCGGAGACACCCGTACTCCTGGCCACGCAACCCCGAGGGCAACGTTCGAGACCAAGCGCGGCTCGTCGACACGGCTTTACCATCCTCGTTAGAGCAGGGATCGTGCCAAGTTCCAACGGGTGATATTTTTGCAATTAATTCAAAAAGTTAAATGGGCGCTCTCAAGGCAGTTGGCGGCAAGGAAAATGGCGCGATTGCCTATTATTTGGGCAATCGACTAAATCCTCACCATCGCTCAAACACATACGCGAACACCTAGGAAAGCGTCGCCCGAATGCGCTCGATGGCGGCCTCGATGTTTTCCGTGGAGTTGGCGTATGAAAACCGGATATAGCCTTCGCCGTGCACGCCGAAACTGGTGCCGGCGATGGTCGCCACGCCGGCCTCGTTGAGGAGCTTGTCCTGCAGTTCACGGGCGGTGAAACCTGTGCCCTCGATATTCGGGAAGGCATAGAAGGCGCCGCCCGGCTCGATGCAGCGGAAGCCCGGAATCTGGTTGAGCGCACGGACGATCACCCGGCGGCGCTTGTCAAAGGCCTCGACCATGGCGTCGACGGCGTCCTGCGGCCCTTCGAGCGCGGCGATGCCGGCCCATTGCGCGGCGGCGTTGACGCAGGAATGGCAGTTGATGGAGAGCCGCGTCGCCGGTTCGATCAGGTCCTTCGGCCACACCCCATAGCCCATCCGCCAGCCGGTCATGGCGTAGGTCTTGGACCAGCCGTCGAGCAGGATGACGCGGTCGCGCAGGTTCTCGTAGGCGAGCATGCTGGCGTGCTCGCGCCCGTCGTAGACCATGCGGCCATAGATCTCGTCCGACATGATGGCGACGTCGGGGTGCTTCTCCAGCCCGGCGGCGAGCTTGTCCATCTCGTCCTTGGGCACCGTGCCGCCGGTCGGGTTGGCCGGTGTGTTGACGATCAGGAGCCGGGTTTTCGGCGTGATCTGCGCGAGCACCTCGTCGGCGCTGAACGAGAACCCGTTCTCCTCGCGGAGCGCCATCGGCACCGGTGTCGCGCCGGAGAACTTGATCACCGACTCGTAGATCGGGAAGCCCGGGTTGGGATAGATGATCTCGGCGCCCGGCTCGCCGAACATCAGGATGGCGAAGAACATCGTCACCTTGCCGCCGGGCACGATCATGATGTGCGCCGGATCGACCTTGGCGCCGCGCCACTTGAGGATATCGGCCGCGACCGCCTCGCGAAGCTGCAGAATGCCGTTCGCGGGGGTGTAACCGTGATGGCCGTCGCGCAGCGCCTTGGCCGCGGCCTCGACGATATGCGGCGGGGTTTGGAAGTCGGGTTGGCCGATGCCGAGATTAATGATGTTCTTGCCTTGCGCCGCCAGCGCGTTGGCGCGCGCCAGCACCTCGAAGGCGGACTCGGTGCCCAGTCTCGACATCGCCGCCACCATCTTCATCATCGTCTCGATCTCCCCTTGCAGGCGTGGTTTCCGTGGCCGGAACTCTATGGTACAGAGCCAGGCGATGAAAAGCGCCAATTCCATCCTGTCGAGCTACGGCGTCACCGTGTTCGAGACCATGTCCAGGCTCGCCATCGAGGCCGGCGCGATCAACCTCGGCCAGGGCTTTCCCGACGAGGGCGGGCCCGAGCAGATCCGCAAGCTCGCCGCCGACGCACTCATTGCCGGGCCGAACCAGTACCCGCCCATGCTCGGCGTGCCGGAACTGCGCCAGGCCGTGGCCCGGCACAACAAGCGCTTCTATAGTCTGGACGTCGATTGGCAAACCGAGGTGATGGTAACGTCGGGCGCGACGGAGGCCATCGCCGACTGCCTGCTCGCCCTGATCGAGCCCGGCGACGAGGTCGTGCTGATCGAGCCGCTCTATGATTGCTACCTGCCCATGGTGCGCCGCGCCGGCGGCGTACCGAAGCTGGTGCGCATCGAGCCGACGGAGTGGAAGCTGCCGCGCCAGGCGCTGGAAGCGGCGTTCTCCGATAAAACCAAGCTGATCATGCTCAACACACCGCACAATCCGGCGGCCAAGGTGTTCGACGCCGACGAGCTCGCCTTCATCGCCGGACTGGTAAAGAAGCACGACGTCTTCGCGCTCTGCGACGAGGTCTACGAACACCTGGTCTTCGACGGCTGCAAGCACGTGCCGTTGATGACGCTGCCGGGAATGCGCGAACGCACCATCCGCATCGGTTCGGCCGGCAAGACCTTTTCGATGACCGCTTGGAAGGTCGGCTACGTCACCGCGCCGGCGCATTTGTTGGGCGCCATCGCCAAGGCGCACCAGTTCGTCACCTTCACCACGCCGAGCGCGCTGCAACGCGCGGTCGCCGCCGGGCTTGAACAGGAAGACGCCTATTTCGACGACCTCGCAGGCAGCCAGCAGGCGAAGCGCGACCGCATCAAGGCCGGGTTGGAGCGCGCCGGCTTCAAGACGCTGACCACCGCCGGCACCTATTTCCTCTCCGTCGACATCCGTTCGGTCGGGTTCGAGGGCGACGACGTTGCCTTCTGCGAGCACATAATCCGCAACGCCGGCGTCGCCGCGATCCCCATGAGCGCCTTCTACCAGGTCGCCGACGTCAAGCATTTCGCGCGCTTCTGCTTTTGCAAGAGGGACGAGGTGCTGGACGCCGCCACCGATCGACTGGCAAAACATTTCAACGCCCGCGCGGCATAAACCGGAAACAACAGAGTAGGGGAGTGAGCCGCATGAACGGTGCTGAAAGTCTGGTCCGGACCCTTGCCTTGAACGGCATCGAGGTCTGCTTCACCAATCCGGGCACGTCCGAGATGCATTTTATGGCGGCGCTCGACCGCACCGATGCGCTGCGCTGCGTGTTGGGCTTGCAGGAGAACGTCGTCACCGGCGCCGCCGACGGCTACGGCCGCATGGCCGAGAAGCCCGCGGCGACGCTGCTTCACCTGGGGCCAGGTCTCGGCAACGGACTCGCCAACCTGCACAACGCCAACAAGGCCGGCACCGGCATCGTCAACATCGTCGGCGACCATGCAACCTACCACCTCGAATACAACGCGCCCTTGACCGCCGACGTGGAAGGTATCGCCTGGCCGGTCTCCAAATGGGTCAAGACCTCACCGACCTCGGAAGGTGTCGCCGCCGACGGCGCCGAGGCCGTGCGCCAGGCCGGTATCCACCCCGGCCAGATCGCGACGCTGATCCTGCCGGCGAACACCGCATGGGGCGACGGCGCCGAGCCGGTCAAGGCGGCCAAACCGAACAGCCCGGCGGCGCCGGCGGCCGAGGCGGTCGAACAGGCGGCCAAGACCTTGTCCAGCGGCGCACCCACGGCGCTCTATCTGAAAGGCCACGTGCTGCGCGGCAAGGGTCTGGAGTTAGCCGGGCGCATCGCCGCCAAGACCGGTTGCCGGCTGGTGGCGCCGACATCGAACGCGCGCATGGACCGAGGTGCGGGCCGTGTCGCGGTCGAGCGCGTGCCTTACGTCGTCGCCCAGGCGCTCGAGCGCCTGGCGCCCCTGAAGCACGTCATCGGCATCGGCGATTCTGAGCCTGTCGCGTTCTTCGCCTATCCCGACAAGCCGAGCCGGCTGATGCCCGCCGGTGCTGTGGCCACCGAGCTGGCCGACACGGGCGCCGACATCGAGGGCGCGCTGGAAGCGCTCGCCGCCGAACTCGGCGCGCTGTCGACGCCACCGGCCAATGTCGCCGCCGTGCGCCGGCCGGACATTCCCGACGGGCCGAACAACGCCGCGACCATCGCGCCAGTGCTCGGC
>JAYNJY010000039.1:12191-16424 GCA_038110665.1 Rhodospirillaceae bacterium
CCACACCCACCAGCTGCCGGCCTGGGATGAGGAACTGGCCGCCGAGGACGAGGACGGCACCGCCGCCCTACAGATGCTCTGCGACGCACTCGACGCGGGCGCCAGCGCGCCGGAGTTGGCCGAGCGCCGCGCCTACAGCGGGTTGCCGACCGGCGCCCTCAACCAGGACAAGATAGCCGCCACGGTTTCCGCGCTGCTGCCGGAAAACGCCATCGTCGTCGACGAAAGCGTGTCGTCCGGCCGCCAGCTCAATTGGCAGACGGCGGGTGCCGCGCCGCACAGTTGGCTAAGCCTCTGCGGCGGATCCATCGGCGCCGGCATTCCGCTTTCCATCGGTGCCGCCATCGCGTGCCCGGATCGGAAGGTCGTCGATCTCCAGGCCGACGGCTCGGCCATGTACACGATCCAAGGGCTCTGGACCCAGGCGCGCGAAGGGCTCGACGTCACCACCATCATCTACGCCAACCGCGCCTACGCGATCCTGCAGGGCGAGATGAAGGCGGTGGGAGTCGACGAACCGGGCCGGGTCGCGCGCGACATGTTCGGGCTCGACCGGCCGACGCTGGATTTCGTCGCCATGGCACGCGGCATGGGCGTCGAGGCCGAACGCGTCACCGACGCGGCCGAATTCGTCAAGGCGTTCCAGCGCGGGTTGGCGACGCCGGGGCCCTACCTGATTGAGGCGGTGATCTGATTACCGGCTGTCGGCACGCACCAGGTCGGCGCCCTTTTCGCCGACCATGATGGCGGCGGCGTTGGTGTTCGACGATGGGATCGTCGGGAGCACCGATGCGTCGACAACGCGCAAGCCCTCGACGCCGTGCACCCGGAGCCTTCCGTCGACGACGCTGTCGTTGGCGCCGCCCATGCGGCAACTGCCGACCGTGTGCCAGGCGGTCTGGCCGCTCTCCTTTGCGTAATCCAACAGCGCCGCGTCGTCAGGTGCGTTCGAGCCGGGCCGGGTCTCCTCGACGATGACCTTGGCCAATGCAGGCTCGGCGGCAAGGCGGCTTGCCAGCTTCAAGATGTTGAGCGCAGTCTCGCGGTCGTCCGGATGGTCGAGATAGTTGGGCTCCAACTCGGGATCGGCCGCAGGGTCGGGGGTGGCGGCGTGGACATGCCCGACCGACTTGGGCTCGAGCATGAAGCCGCCGAGCGTGAAGCCTGAGAAACGGTCGATGCCGCCGGCCTTGGTCCGAGAGTAGCGGTCGGCGCCGCTGATCTGGTACATCCGGATCATCACGTCGGCGCGCGCCAGGCCGGCCTTCGAGCGCGTAATGGCATGCGCCGTCGACGACGTTCCGGCGAGCGGCCCCTTCTTAAACAGCAGGTACCGGAGTCCGAAACGGGCCTTATGCAGCGGGCTGGCGAGCAGGTCGTTGATGGTGTTGGGGATGGTGGCGCGGTAGGTGCGGCGGACCTGAAGGTGGTCACTCAGGTTTTCGCCGACGGCGCCGAGATCGTTGACGATGGGAACGCCGAGCGAACGCAGGCGCTCGCCCGCGCCGATGCCCGAGAGTTCCAGAATCTGCGGCGACTTGATGGCGCCGGCCGCGAGTAGCACTTCGCGCCGGGCTTGGATACGCCGCTCCGTGCCGTCCCGTCGGATGGTGATGCCGACGGCACGGCGGCCATCGAAATCGATGCGCAGCACCAGGGCTTCGGCGACGATATCGAGGTTGGGGCGCTTCTTCGCGTCCTTCAGATAGGCGCGCGCCGTCGAATAGCGCAGGCCCTTCCACGAAGTCTGTTCGAGATAGCGCGCACCTTCGTAGGAGCCGACGTTGTAGTCGACGGTCTCGGGAATGCCGCCGCTGACGCAGGCCGCGACGAAGGCATCCGAGAGCGGATCGGGATCGTAGAACTTGCGGTCGGTGATTTTCACCGGTCCCGTATGGCCGCGATCCGACGAAGTCGAAAACGGGTTGTTCTCGAGGCGGCGGAAGTAGGGCAGCACGTCTTCCCAACGCCAGCCGTCGACGTCCCAGCCGTCAAACACCGCCGGATCACCCCAGATGTAGGCCATGCCGTTGACCGCGCTTGAGCCGCCCAAGACCTTGCCACGCGGCGAGTAGATCTGCTGGCCCTGAAGGCCCGACTGCGGCGTCGAGCGGAACGGCCAGACGAAGGCCGGATTGGTCAGCAGTTTGCCGACGCCCAAGGGGACATGGAACCAGACGTTCTTGTTCGGCCCGCCGGCCTCGATCAGCGCGATGCGAAATTGGCCGCCCTCGCTCAGGCGCGCCGCCAACGCAGCGCCAGCCGAACCGGCGCCGATGACGACGTAGTCGTATGTCGCTTCGTTCAAGTGTAGCTCCCGGTTCAGCTCTTCGCCCGGTGCTGGAACGAGTCGCGCCGGAAGCTGTAGAGCGCGTTCGGATCGACGGCGATCTCGACCACGGCCGGCTTGCCGCAGGAAAGCGCGTCGGCCAGCGTGCTTTCGAGCTTGGCCGCCTTGTCGACGCGGAAGCCCTTGGCGCCCCAGAGCTCGGCCAATTTGTCGTACGGCGGGTTGGGCACGTCGGCGCCGATGTAGCGCTCGCCAAAGAAGTCTTTCTGGTAGGCCTTTTCAGCACCCCAGCAGCCATTGTTCATGACCACGGCGACGGTGTTGAGGCCATTGGCCACCGCCGTGCCGATCTCAGACGTTGTCATGCCGAAGCCGCCGTCACCCATCAGGCTAATCACGGTCCGGTCCGGGCAGGCCGCCTTGACGCCGAGCCCGCAGGCATAGGAGAACCCGACCAGGCCGAAATCGAGCGGCGAGAACAAGGCCGGCGGCCGGTGGTAGTTGAGCGCGTCGGTCGCCTGTAGGCATAGCGTGCCGGCATCGAGCGTGACCATGGCGTCTTCCGGGAAGGTGGCACGCATTGCCTTGTAGACCTGCGCCGGCTGGATCACGTCGCCGCTGACGGCGCCGGCCTTGGCATCGCGCCCGGCCAGGTATGCGGCGTAGCGCTCCTGGAAGCCGGCAGTCCATTCGGCGGTACGTGCGCCCAGGGCATTGGAGCGCATGGCCGTGACCTTGGCCGCGAGCGTGCGCGACACGGCGCCGGCATCGCCAAGGATACCGACCTCGACCGGGAAAAAGCGGCCAATGGCAGTGGGCTCAGCCTCGATCTGGATGATCTTCGCGGCGCGGTTGATGTTGTCGTAGGAATAGAAGGTGGTGTTGAAGCCGAGCCGCGTGCCGAGCGCGATAATGACATCGGCGTTGCGCGCGAGATCGGAGGCGACCGGGTTGCCGCGCGGCCCGACCTGGCCGGCATTGAGCGGGTGCCCGCCTGGGATGGCGTCGCCATGGCCCGGCGAAGTGGCGATCGGCGCGTTTAGTGCCTCAGCGAGCGCGAGGGCATCGGCGTGCGTGCGGCCGTTCTTGACGCCGCCGCCGGCAATGATGAGCGGCCGCGCGGCCTTGGCGAGCAGCGCCAGGGCGGCTTCGACCGCCGCGCTGGCGCCGGTGGAAAAGCCCTGGGCGGCGAAGGCCCCGGCGGCCGGCGCCGGCTGCCACTCGACCTCAGCCGAGAGGATGTCGCGCGGCATATTCAGTGCGACCGGGCCACGCCGGGGAGCGAGGGCGGTGCGGAATGCCTCGCCGACCATTTCGCCGAGACGCTGGGGCTGGGTCACTGTCCAGGCCTTCTTGGTGATCGGCGTCAGCAGTGCTTGCTGGTCGACCTCCTGGAAGGCATCGCGGTAGACATGGCCGGTAGAGAGCGAACCGGCGAGGGCGACGACCGGCGAATAGGCGGCACGCGCCTGGGCGAGCCCGGTCGCCAGGTTGGTGACGCCGGGCCCGTTCTGGCCGGCGAGGATGACGCCGGCCTGGCCGGACGCGCGGGCGTAGCCGTCTGCCATGTGGGTCCCGGTGCGCTCGTCGCGGACACCTATGAATCTGATATCGTCGGCGTCGTGCAGCGCATCGAAGATTTCCATGGTTGCCGAGCCGATCAGCCCGAACACGGTGGCGACGCCCTCGACGCGCAAACTCTCGACGACGGCTTTTCCGCCGGTGATCTTGGTCATCATTCCCTCTTGGCATGGTCCCGGGTGAGAAGGAGAGTTTCGCAGCACCGGCCATGGCGCTCAAGGCCCTAGGTCGCTTGGAAACCCCGAGCCGGCGCTTGACGCAAGACAGGTGAGGGGCTACTTAGTCGCGCCTTCCAAGATGGTGGCTGTAGCTCAGTTGGTTAGAGCGCCTGGTTGTGGTCCAGGAGGTCGCCGGTTCAAATC
>JAYNJY010000040.1:0-16305 GCA_038110665.1 Rhodospirillaceae bacterium
CTGAAAGTCCCTGATGTCCGTGCAGACCCAGTTAACCCGGTCGGCACGCTGTCCAGCTACTGGCGCGATCCCGACCACACCTTTCACCCGTCGGACTTCACCGGCTTCGAGCTTGGCGACAACTATAGCAAGCGGACGTGCCTGTGGACCGGCGGGGGATTCGTGATGCCGGAACCGTGCCCCGCCGAGAACATGCCGGCGCCGGATGACCGTATCCACAAGGCCGCCCCCTCGCCGGATAGGGCGGCCTTCCGTAGCGCGACGCCGGCGGGGTTTGCCGAGGCGGTTTTCCGCGCGAATCATCGTGACATAATCGCATGACCGACCTTCGCAACATCGCGTCCGGCTACGCCGTTAGCCGGGGCTGGGCCGTGTTCCCCACGCACGGGATCACGGCGGACGGTATTTGCACCTGCGGCAACGCGGCGTGCAAGTCACCGGGCAAGCACCCGGCGCCGACCGCGCCGCAAGGCGTCAAGAACGCGACGAAAGACCCGCGCGCGCTCGCGCTCATGTTCCGCGACGGATTCAATATCGGCGTCGCCACCGGCGAACCGTCCGGCTTTTGGGTTTTGGATATCGACGGACAGGCCGGCGAGCAATCGCTGGCGACACTCGAGGCCGCACACTCTCCCCTGCCCGCAACGCTGGTGCATTTCACCGGCAACGGCAGGCACCTGCTTTTCAAATGGCCGGGATTCCAGATCAAGAACAGCGTCAAGCGCCTGGGCGACGGGCTCGATATCCGCGGCGATGGCGGCTACATCGTCGCCGCGCCGTCGCGCCACGTCAGCGGCGCGCAATACCGATTCGCAGACTCCGTCGCGCCGATCGCAGACGCCCCGAAATGGCTGCTGAGTTTGATACAGCAGGAGGCCCCGAGCCATATAGACGCCAGCGTTTCATACCCCGAGCCCGACCGCCAACTATCGGCCGACGAAGTGCGCGCCATGCTGGGCTATATCTCGCCGGACACCGATTATCAGACGTGGCTTGAGATCGGCATGGGACTCCACGCCGGCGGCTACCCGGTGCAGATATGGGACGAATGGAGCCGCGGCGGCGCGAAGTATCAGAACGGCGATTGTTACAAGCGGTGGAAGGGATTCAAACCCGGCGCCGTGACGTTCGGCACGGTATGGCACCACGCCGCGGTTCATGGTTGGAGCCCGTCCGAGCTTGAACCCGTCAAGCTGGACGGGCCGCACCCGGCGGCCGGGTTTCTCGCCAAGGTGCGCGCCAGGCCGAAGAAGAAGGACGAGCCCAGGCCGGAAGGATTCCCGTTCGACCCGCTGCAACTCACCGGCACGATAGGCGACACCGTGCGTTGGATATGCTCGAGCGCGATCAAGCCGCAGCCCGAGCTTGCCCTGTTGAACACGCTAGCCGCGCTGGGCGCCGTGTTCGGCCGCCGGTATGCGACGGCATGGGACACGCGAACCAACGTCTATATCGTCGGGCTCGCCGGCACCGGCAGCGGCAAGGAGCACAGTCGCAAGCAGATCAAGAAGCTGATGGTCGCGGCCGGGCTTCACGACTTCCTCGCCGGCGACTCCGTCGTGGGCGGCCCCGGCATGCTCCGCGGCGTCGCCGCGCACCCGGCGCAGATATTGCACCTGGACGAGTTCGGCATGCTGTTGAAGGCGATCACCGACGAGCGCGGCGCCAGTCACATGCGGATCGTGGCGAAGAACCTGACAGAGCTATTCACGGCAAGCTCGAGCGTGTTTCACGGCGGCAGCTATTCCAGCGCCGAAGTCAAGCCCATAATCATCGACCATCCGAACCTGTGCATCTACGGCAGCAGCACGATCGAGAAGTACGTTGAAGCCCTGTCGCGCTCCGCCATCAGTAGCGGCGAGCTTAACCGCTTCATCGTGATCGAGGGGCGCGAGGACGTGCGCCGGTCGCGCGACGTGCAAGACCATGAGCCGAGCGCAAGGCTTGTCGGCGAGTGGACGACGTTCGCGAAGCAGATCGCCGAGGGTCAGGGCAACTTGCAAGCGGTGGGCGGCCCGAACGTCGCCGCGCCCAAGCCGATCGTGCTGCGCTGGGATGACGTGATCGAGCGCCTTCACGATATGGGCGACTTTGAGGACGCGCAGATGCACCAGTACCGCGGCGAGGGCAAGGCCGGCGTGTGGTCGCGCTACCGCGAGCAGGTTATCAAGCTGGCGATGATATGCGCGATCGCGCGCAACCCCGTTGTGCCCGGCATGGAGCCCGGCGACATTGATTTCGCCGAGGCGATCGTGCGCCATTCGTGCGACCTGGTAATGCGAATCGCGCGCGACAGCATCGCCGACAACAAGCAGGAAGGCGACGTGAATAAAATCCTGCGGCTGATTCGCGACGCCGGCGAGGGCGGGATTTCCAAGACCGCGCTGCACCAGCAGGCGCGCGGGATTGCGCCGCGTGCGCGCGGCGATATCATTGCGGACCTGATCGCGTCGGATGAAATCATGGCCGTGGCCGGGGAGGCGGCGCGCGGCCGGAAGCCTATAAATTATATTTACATTAATGATTGACAATTTCGCAATGATAGCGCATCTTGCCTTGTGGTTTTGTCAGTAGCAAAGGTGCCGCCAATATGAACACCAGCGTTGTATTCGCCTTCTTTCTTTTCAATTGGGAACTGTCCGCGAGCTATTGGGGCAACGACCTGGGCGCGCTGGTGCGCGTGCGCGTCGGCCCGCTGTACTTCGCGGTGGAGAGGTAGAGCATGACCTTCTGGGAAATCGCAGCCCTCGCCGCCGTGCTCTGGATCGGAGCCGGCGCGCTCACCGTCTACCTGATTAGCTGGGCGTGTGGCCGGCTGGATCGGAGAATATAAATGCAAATTATTAACGGACACGCCATTGATTTGGTAGCTAATTTTGAGGGGCCTGCGCATCTTTTGGCAAGCGATCCTCCATATGCTTTTGGCGGGCAAGTCGGCGAGCACGAATTGAGCGCCGCCGTAGCGGTTGCCTTGCGCGAGGCGGGGAAGAAGCTGGCGCCGGGGTGCTGGGCTGTAATTTTCTGTGCGGCAAGTTGGCGATCGACAAACTATATGGTCGAGGCGATGCGCGGCGTTTTACAGCCCGTAAGAATCGCCACATGGGTAAAGCCGTCAACCACCTGTAAGGCGCGCACCACGGGATGGGGGTATTCTTCCGTAAACGTGATTGCGTTCAGGCGCGGCAAAGACGGCCTGAAACGTCAACCATCTGGCGTTGATTATATTCTCGCCGATCCAGTGCGCAGCGGGCGGCGCGCGCAACTCCCCCCCGAGGTTGCGGATTGGGCCGTCACCCCGTTCCTTGTGCCAGGAGGCCGGATGATAGACCCGTTTGCCGGCAGCGGCGAGCTTTGCCGCGCGTCGGAAAGGGGGGGCATGGTTGCCACGGGGTTTGATATCGACCCGGCGGTTTCATGCCAAGCATAACCCACCTGACACCGGCCGAGCTTGCCGGCCGCTGGCATATCACGACGGCGGCCCTGCGCTCGCAGCGCAGCAAGGGAACCGGCCCGACGTATATCCAGATCGGCGCGCGCCGCGTGCTGTACGCCATCGCCGATATCGAGGCGTATGAGGCCGAGCGCAAGGTGGAGCCGGTGGCGTGACCGCCACAATCCACCGCTTCCCGCCGATCCGCATGCGCGCCAAGTGCTCGCAATGCGGCAAGCGATTCATCAAGCAGCAGGCCGCCAACGATCCGGCTTTCTGTACCTACGACTGCGCCAAGCTGGCGCAGCCCAAGCACGTCGCCTCCCGTCTGGACGGCAATTGGAAATCACCACTGAGAGCATAGGCCCCCTGCCGCCGGGGCGCGCATGGGCGCGATGGGGCGGACGCGGATTAGACGGAGAGTGCCGCGAGAGAGAAAACCCCGTCAGTCGGCGGCCCGCTTAACCTTCGGCGGGCGCGGTCGGGAATTGCGGAGAACCCGCCCAGGCCCGGAGCCCGAAAGGGTGGCCGGGCCGAGGGCGTACTGAGAGCCCGCAACCCACGGAGGCGAGGGCTCGTCAACGCAACGATGGAGGAAGCCATGAAGCGTTAGCGCGACGGCGGCTCACGTATTTAGATCACAGGCCGGGCCACGTTGCCGCGTGGCCCGGCATTTCCCCCAAGGAGAACCCAATGGAATATCCCACCACACCCGAAAACGAATGTTGCGCCGCCGCCGAGGAACGCGACGACCGGCGCGACGAGATCGAAACCAGCGTGCGCATGCAATGCCTCAAGCTGGCGATCAACAAGCTCGCGCACAATGCGGCGCTGGACGACGTAATCAAGGCCGCCGAGAAATACGCCAACTTCGTGCTGGGCGACGTGCCGGTGACCGAGTTCGAAAAGGGCGTCAACGCCGTGATCGACAAGCGGTTTCGCAAGATCGCCGTCGACAGCCATTGCTACATCAATGAACTGATGCCGGCGTATCGCTGCTAACCGACCCGCGGCGGCGCGCGTACTTCCGGCGCCGACCGTTGAAAGGCCCGCACCCAACTAAAGGGGCGGGCCTTTCTCTTGTCACCAGTACGGCACCAGTAGCGTTTTGAAACCATCTAATGTAACCGCTAAGTTATGGTACGCCCGGCAGGATTCGAACCTGCGACCAACGGATTAAAAGTCAGGTTTTTTATCGTTTCCCATGTTGACATTATCGCTAGTTAGCGTATTTTAAAGGTGATTTTTGCGAACCGTCGTACACCGTCGTAATCCCATTGCGGCACCAGTACGGCACCAGCGGAGGGAAGCATGGACGATATACCGCTTTGCTTAAGTTGCGATTTCTACCTACCGCCACCCAAGGGCACCGCCGAGCCGGGCGTCTGTATGCGTTACCCGCCCATCCCGTTGCCAAATAATGAACAAGCGCGCCCCCGTGTGCAGCCGACTCACTGGTGCGGCGAGTTCCACCATACGCCGAGCGAAACAGAATGACCCTCACCCCCGCCGCCATCAAGGCCGCGCAGCCCGGCGACGAGTTACGCGACCATGTGGTGCCGGGCTTGCACGTCCGCGTGTTCCCGGCGAGCCGGTCCTTTTACCTGTACTACCGGACCAAGGGCGGCCGGCGGCGCAAGCCCAAGCTGGGCGACTGGCCTACCCTCACCCTGCCCCGCGCGCGCACGCTCGCCAAGAACATGCTCGACGCGGTGGCCGCCGGTGGCGATCCGAGCCGCGCCCGCCAGGAAGAGCGCACCGCGCCCACGGTGGGCGACCTGTGCGACCGATACATGCGAGAGCACGGCGACAAGAAGAAGAGCGCGAAGGACGACGCGCGCATTATCCGGCTGTACGTCCGCCCCAAGCTGGGCCGCGAGCGCGTCGCCGATTTGACCTATGACGATATCGCCGCGTGGCACAAGGGCATCCGCGCGAAGGTGCAAGCCAACCGCGCGCTCGCGCTTATGTCCAAGGCCCTCAATCTCGCCGAGCGGTGGCACTGGCGGCCGATGAATTCGAACCCGTGCGCCGCCGTGGAGCGCAACCAGGAACGCCGCCGCCGCCGGTACGCCACGGCCGAGGAAGCCGCGGCGATCGCTCAAGCCCTCGACGCCAGGCGCAAGACCAGCCCGCACGTTGTCGCCCTGCTGTACCTGCTGATCTACACCGGCGCGCGCCTGTCCGAGATCGTCAACGCCCGATGGTCGGACCTTCGCGGCGACACGCTGATTCTCCGCGACCACAAGACCGCCGGCAAGACTGGCGACGCGCGCGTGATCCACTTGCCGCCGCAAGCCGTGGCCGAGCTTGACGCCCTGCCCCGCACGTCCGGCACACTCACCGGAATCGCGAACCCTCACAAGCTATGGGAAGCCGTGCGCCGCGAGGCCGGTTGCCCTGACTTGCGGATCCACGACTTGCGCCATTCGTTCGCGTCCGCCGCGCTTGCGGCCGGCGTCGAGCTATCGCAGATCGGGGAATTGCTGGGGCACCGGAGCGCGCAGACCACGAAGGGTTACGCGCACCTTATGGACGAGGCGGGCCGCGCGTCGGCGACGGCGGCCGGGAATCTAATCGCGGCCCGCCTTACCGGCCCACGCAATCAAACGCCAACATGAACCCCTGACTGTGCGCCAGCCGCGCGTTGCGGCCGTATTTCTGGCAATGCCCCTGGGCGAGAGCCGACGCACTGGCGACCGATCCATCCTGTTGCACGATCACCGACGACTCATTGCCGCTGGCGATAATGTCCCGCGGCGCGCAGGCCGACAGCGCAACCGCCGTCAGGATCACAACCCATATCGAGACAATTGCGATTTGAGCCCGCCCCGACAGGACCGGCTTTTGCCGCGCCGATTCTTCAAGCTGGCGCCGTTCCCATTGCTCTTGGAAGTCCTGCGCGTTCATGCCGCCACCCTCCGGTTGTAGGACCGGAGAGCATAGCGGTGTCAGCCGGCCGCGGCAAGCATCGCGGGGTTGACCTTGTTGCGCGACACTTCCCCGAAATCCCGGTGCAACAGGATCGCCTTCATATCGCTCATCGCGCGATAGCCGCTTTCCGAATGCCATGCGTCGCCGGGCGGCAGCACCCGGAACGACTCGACGGTGCAGCCGGGGAAATCCTTGACCTGATCGTGATGCACATGCCCGGTCCACCAGGCGCGATATTTCGTCCGTCCCCACTCCGCCGGCCGATCGGTCGCGAGCAGCAACGGAAGATCGTTCGGCTTCACCTTGTCGCCGTGATGGACGCCAATAAGGTTGGCGCCGAACTCGATGAAATGGAAAGCCCGCGGCGACACATCGACTTCGACGCGCGGCTCGCCCTCGTACAGCGCGGCCAGCGCCTCGCGCATCAGCACCGACGACGCCGGATCATGGTTGCCGCGCGCGACGATCACGCGCACCTTGGCGTGCCGTTTCTTGGCCGCCTCGACCGTGTACCGCAGGCAGCGGATCGCCACGCGCACCATGCGCGAGAACCGGCTATCGGAATCAAGCTGGTGCCCGCTGGCCGGCGTCACGCTTTCGTGGCCGTCGTAATGGAGGAAGTCGCCGAGGAACACCACGGCCGACTCCGAGCACGGCGGCATGGTGGCAACCAGGTGATCGATCGCGCCGACGAGTCGTTGCTCGCCGATGGACAGATCATAGTTATCGCCGCCGGTTTCCTCATCCCATGCCAGCATTCCAAGGTGATGATCGCCAATCGGATAGCACGCCATGAGCGCGTCGCTTGTCTCGCCGGGCGCTGGCGTCGGCTCGACGCGCGGCAGCGTGGAGGCGAAAGCCTGCATCGCCTCGAGCAAGATTTCCTCTTGCCGCTCGCGATCGACTTGCGACTTCACCCACTGGCCGCGAAGATCGCCGTCCTTCCCATAGTAGGACGACACGCCGCGCAGCTTGAACCCGTCCGGCACCGGCCGCTTGTAATCGTGCTCCGGGGAATAGCCACGCGCGGCGGCCTTCTTGTTGACCGCGTGGAATGCCTTGTTGACGGTCGCGAAATCGATTTTCAGCGCGCGCGCCGCGGCGCGCTGGCTACCGTTCAGGTCGATCGCCTCGAGAATTTCCCACTGGCGATCGGTCGCGTACTCGCGAAGGTTGGGATCGGTCACTTCTTAACCGCGCGCCATTTGTCGAACGACCGGCCCGCCGTGTAGCCGGTATAGCCTGCGCCGAACAGCCACCACAGCGGTTCGGGGATCGCGCCGAGCAGGTTGGTGATGTTCGTCGCGGCCGTGGCGACGTGATCCGGCCACCATATCCCGGCGACGCCACCGAAGAAGCAGGAGGCGATGGCGAGATACATGAGATAGAGGAACGTGGGCCGGGCGCGCGAAGTCCAGGGGTCGCGCGAATTGGCTTCCGCGAGGATCGCGCTCAGGGCCGCCGCCGTTTGATCCAGTTCGCCCTTCTGCTGTAGCTCGACCAGCTTGCGCTTTGCTTCCGCGCGCTCATCGTCGCTCGTAAACAGCTTGTCGATAAGGCCGAACAACGGCCCCGCGACGCCGGACACAACGCTTGCTATCGGGTCCATATCGCCACTCCGATTGAAGCCGCCGCCACCGGCAGCACAGGGAGGAAATCGAGAACGCCGTCACGCGACCAGCGCCACGGGAGCATGCCCCCGTATGCGTATCGCATGGCCGCCACCAGCCCCTTGCCCGGCAGATCGCGCGCGAAGTTCTTGCCAGCGGCAATCTCCGCGTCCCGGCATTCGCGGGAATAGAAGAACGCCACGCACATCAGCGCGGCCTCGACCGGGAACCCAACCGCCCAGCCGAGGGCGCAAAACACCGCGGCCTCGAGAGGGTGAGTCAGGTGGGCCTTGTGGAGCCAGGCGATCATTGCGTTTTTGTCACGCCCGCGGGCCGAGAGAAGCCCGCAGGGCTTCCATCGCGTCCGCCATCGCCATGATGCCGCGGCCGTAGGCGCAGCCGTCGCGGAAGATCGCGACGAAGGCATGGGCCGGGGAATTGGGCAGCGCGAAGATCGCGACCATATCCGGCGCAGGCAGGCCCGAGGAAGCCCCGCCGGTCGCCGCGAAGAAGTCAGCCGCAGCCTTCCCCTTGAGCACCTTGGCCGGCTCGACGCCGCCCGCCACGTCAGCGAACGAGACGCATTCCGCCACCGGCGCCGCGGGTTTGGGCGCGGGCTCGACAACGCCGGCACAGCCGACGAGGAACATGGCGGCGATCACAGGAATGTAGCGCAGCATGGGGCAATCTCCCGTTGGTTCCCGCCCAATATGCGGGAACCGTTGCGATTTTGTCAACTGTCGCGGCGCGCTTTCTTGATCCGCAGCCAGAGCAGGTATAAGCCGCCCATCGCCAGGAGGATATTCAGCCCGACGACAACCAGGCTCGCGAACTCCGTCACCATCTGGACGGTGAGCCCGACAGACCCCGCTACCGTGGCCGCCGCGCCGGCGATTGTGTCGAGATGGCGGGTCATTTCGTGAGCCCCGCCGGCCACAACGCCTTCAATTCATCAACCGTGGATGCGCCGCTCAGGTCGAAGGTCTGCGGGATGTCGCGCAACGTCTGCTTCTCTGCGCGTACCTCCGCCAACTCAGCCGCGCGAGCTGGATTGCCGAGATACTGCAACTCAAGCTGATCGAGACGCCCAAGTTCCGCGTCGCGCTCGGCCCGGATGAACCCCATGTGGATCGTGCGCGCCGTGGGCATGTCCTCGACGATGGCCGCGCCCGTGTCACGCCAGCAATCGCGGTACTCAGCGTGCCCCGGTATGTCGGTCTTCTCGATCCTGCGCCCAGGTCCGGTGACTCTTGCCTGCAACGAAGCCGACCACCCACCGACAATCTCAGCCGGCGTGGGGTGAGCGAACGTCCAGCCGGCCGGCGGAGCAGCGTCCGAGTAAACGAGTTCGCGCCGCTCGATGCGCTTCACATCCTGTTCGGCGTGCTGCGTTTCATAGATCGGCTGCGGCGGCGGGGTGGCAGGTTCCCATGGCTCGTCAGCCGGCCAGTCGTCCGGCTTCGGGGGTGGCGGTTCGGGGTCGGTCCATCCGACCTGAACCTCATGGTCCCACTCCCTGTGCTCAATGAATTCACGCACGAGTTCCAGCCGATGATTGCCCGCTGCGTCGGCGTGTCCGCGCTCGATCTTGTAGATATTTCCGGTCGCGTCTTCGGTGACTGATTCCGGGACAGACAAGCCGACTCGGGCGATACCATCCACCGGAATCATGTGGTGTTTAAACATCAGGCCAATATCCCTGTCGCCGAGAAGTTGAAGTCAATATCGGCCGCGGCCGGCGTGGTGTTGGATGAAGTCACCTGTGCGTCCGCGGTGCCGGTGCTGGAAATGTGGATAAAGCCAGCCGATCCGACCAATGTTGCTTGGCAGATATTGTCGCTCGAACTTGCGAACGTGACGCCATAGTTCAACGTCGTGATGCCGACACCATTATCGGTCAGGCTTGAGACGCCCCAGTAGGAGCCAACGAGGCTAGGGGTGCCGCCGGAGAAATTGACGCGCGCACCGATATGCGTCGCGACCGCACCTGAGCCGACAGCAACGCCGTCAACGTACAGACCCTCCGCGTTCAGCGTCCCGTCACCCTGCGCGCCCCCCGTTGCCGCGCCGAGAACGACGCCGCTTCCCGAAAGCTCAAACTTGGCCGTGCCATTGATACCGATGCGGGTGACATTCGGGTGCGTCGCGTGCCCGGAGCCGTGCAGCTTGATGTACGAGCCGGTCCCGTTGTTCGGCCCGTTCGCCCCGATCACAACATCAGCAGTCGCGCCGCTGCCGCCGATGTGGGCGAAGTTGGTGCTGTTGCCGAGGGTCAGGCCGTTATTGTTCAGGGTCAGGACGACGTGCGCCGCGTCCCATGTCGTGTCGATGGCCGACGCAGCGTAGAAGAAATGCCGCGTGGCCGACTGGTAGGTCGACCCCCACCCACCATAGTACAATCCGTTGATGGTAGACGAATTGAGGGAGCCGAGAGAAACGAGCTTTTTGCCCGACCCGGTGTAGCCGTTCGTGACGTGCAGAGCGGACTTGTTGCTGGTCGCTGTGTCCACATCATCAGACAGGCGGATTATCGGGGTGGAGTCTTTAATGTCGAGCCTGTAAGCCGCCTGTGTCCCAAACCCGAGGGATAGCCCAGTCGAGCTCAATTGCGCGAAAGCTGTACCAGCCGAGCTGCGCCAGTAGTGATAATCGAAATCCCGATACCAGTGATCGAGGCTGGTTCCGCGGGCCCTCACATAGGCGTTGGTGTAGTCAATGAAGGTCGTGAAGGAGCGCGTTCCTGCCGTGATGGTGTGCGCGATACCGCTGCTCGCTCCGGTATTTGTGTTCCCGAAGGAGTAGGTAATCGTGCTGTTGCTGGATTGCGCGAGCGTCCGAGTCCACTCGTACCCGCCCGCACCGTCCGGCACCAGGAACTTGCCGTCATCGGTGCCCGCGACAGCCGCCGGGAAAACGTCCGCCGTCACGTCGTAAACCTTGGGATCGCCGCTTGCGTCGAAGCCCAGGAGTTTGTTTGCCCGGTTGCCCGCAGTCGGCATATCGGCGATTGCGTCATCGCTAACCGGCGCCTTCATCGAGCGGTTAAGATCGTCCTGCTGCTGCTGGTCGATCATTACGAACTTGTCGTACTGGACTTCTTGCGTGTCAGGGTTATAGCCGCCCTGATTTTCCAGATCGGTTTCCTGCAAAAGCGGCAGCACGCGCTTGATCACCAGGCTTTCGCCGGTGGCGAGCGGCGTTCCGCCCGACGCCGGATAGGTGATCGACCCGGAGCCCGGATAGCTGGCGACGGTGACGCTGTAGGTTGTGGAGCTTGCGCCTTCCGCCAGCGTGGTTTCAACGCCGCTGGAATCAACCTTCGTCACCACAAGATCGGTCGATTCGTAGATGGTAAACGAGAACGAGAACGACGTGGCAACGTCGTTGCCGTTCCGCGTGACCTTGTTGGTTGTGCTTTCGACCGTCATGTGGTGGGGCTCCCGACAGAGGCAGAATTATACCGCACGGCTTGCGATTTTGTCACTTCTTCGGCCCAACGAGGTAGTCATACGGGCCGATATCCTCGCCCTCAAACGCCTGATCGGCCGCCTTCACCACGCGGTTAACCTGCGTCACCGGGGCGCCAATTCCGAAACCAATGGCGCCGATGATCGCCTTGATCGTAGCCACGTCCATTTCGCCCTCATCTATCGCCTTGGCGATGCCGCGCACCGACTGGCCCAGCGACTTGCCGAAGCTATCCAGCGGGCTCACCGAATAGCCGAACCCTTCCGCCATGCCGACCATATCCCGCAGGAACGGGATGGAGCCCAGCCCGTAGAAAGCCGCCTTGAGCCCGAGCCACGACGCCCAATCCTCGTCTTTGTCATCGTCCGGCCCCTTCTGGCGCATCAGCGCCTCGAGCGCGGCCGGCAGCATGAGAACGATGAACGCGCGAGCGGCAAGCTGGGGCACGTCGCGGGCGGCCTTCACGTCGCCGATCGCCTGGGCCTCGAGATTGTAAAGCAGGTTGAAGAACGAATAGAACATCGTCAGCCCGGCCGTGACGCCGCGCTCGCGCTGGATCGCCGCCAGGTCTTTCGTCCCGCCCGCCGTCTGCGACATGCGCAGCACGCTATCGGCCGACTTCGCGGCTTCCGTTGTCGTCATGCCCTCGCTGATCGCCTTGTTATAGGCGCCCATCCACGTTGGCATATCGACCATGTAAAGCTGAATCCCGGCGATACCCATGAGGCTGAATCGCTGGAAGGACCGCCACGCGCCTTTCTTGCCGGCAAGTTGGCGCAGCCCGTGACGAATGTCGCGATCGGTGTTCTGTAGCCGGTGGCGCATTTCGCCGGACGCCGCGAACACGTCCCGCCGCGCCTGCGCCGGGTTGCGGATATATTCCGCCATGCCACGCGCGAGCCACAGCGCCCCCTTGCGCGGCGAGTAGGAGCCATCGCCGTTGCGCGCGAGCCCGTCAACGCTGTTGGCGTAGCCGAGCAACTGTGACGCCATCGTGGTATACGACAGCCCCATAATGGCGATCGTGGCATTCGTGCGCGCCGCCTCGACCAGCCGGCCGGCGACCGACGTTGGATTGACCGGCTGGCCGTTCGCCGCCAGATCGCCGACCCAATTCTTGATTGTGTCGTAATACTCCCGGCCCATCTTGCCGACGATCGCCTTGGTAACGTCGCCCCGCTGGATCAACCGGCGCGTCGTGCGCACCGCCTCGTAATGCGTCACGAAATGCGCCGTGCGCTCGATATGCCGCGGCAACTGTTCGATATCCAGCAGCACCGGCGCCGAGAACCCGGTGCGCGATTTCGTCATGCCGGAATACACGCTCGCCTTTACGGCCGTGGATTGCATCGCCTCGAGCGCGCTCTTGCCCTCGATATCCTGCGCATAGGTGGACCGGCTTGGATCGTACATCATCGGGAAGTAGCCGCCGCGCAATACCTGCCCGTGGCGGGTTTCGATCGAGCGCGCCTCGACGCGCTCCGGTGCCACGCCATTCTCCCGGCGATAGATTTCCCGAACCTGCGGATACATGGATTCGAACGCATCCCAAACGGTTTGCACGAAATCCCACTCCGCCGCCGTCAGGTGCGCCAGCGCCTCGTCAATGCCCTCTTCCGTCCAGGGCACCGCGCCGTCCGTCACGTCCTTCGCCGAGCCCTCGAGCATCTTCTGATAATTGGACTCGTTGCCGACGTTCAGCGCCATCATAATCAGGTCCGACCGGCGGAACTTGCGTCCGAGCAGCGGCACCGTCACCTTTTCGCCGAGCCCCTTGCGAACCTGCTTCGGCAGGTTGTCCAGCGCCGAGACGATCGGTCGCGTGACGCTTTTCGTCAGGTCATTGCGCGCGGCTTCCGCGTCCGCGAACGTCTGGAAAATATACTTGTGCGCCGGCCCGCCCTTCTCGCCGTCCATGCGCTCGAGCAGGAATTCCACCTTGCGCAGCGCGGCGTCGAACCCAGCCAGCTTGGAAAGCGCCCGGTCGCCCGCGCCGGGGTTTTGGTCCGCCGCCTTGCGCGCCTGCCGCTTGTTCGGCTTGAGCGTATCGAGCCGCGCGACGATATCGCCCGCCATCGTCTCGATCGCCATTTGCTCGCCGGCGATAATGCCGTTTTTCTTGAGCCGTCCCTGGGCCTCGATATTCTTGATCGTGTCGTGCAGGGTGCGCCATTCGTCTAGCGTCAGGTCGCGGTAATGCTTCGTCCCGTCCGCCGCGGCGACTTCCGGCGGGATCGTCAGCACGGCCCCGTTCTCCGCCTCGATGGCGGCCCACGTCATAAGCGCGTCGCGCTTCGCGTCCGACAGGCGTGGCGCCAAGTTGTACGCCTCGAGAATGCCGCGCGCCTGATCGACGTAATCGGCATCGACGCCGCCCCACTTCTTGCGGGGATTCGTGAATTGCGCCAGGTAATCCCGCTGTTTCTGGATTTCCTCGCGAACCTTGTACGCCTCGCGCGCCATGTAGAAGTTGAGCAATTGCCGGAACTTGGCCCGCTGCGCGCCCAGCCGATCGCCGGCGCGCAGCGCCTTGCCCGCCTCGCGCCCGGCCCGACGCTCCGCCGCAATGAATTTCTGCGGCTGGATATCGTCAATGCGCCGCGTGCCGATACGCTCGCGCGCCCACTGGCGAATGAATGCCGGCTTCATCTTGTCCTTGGATCCGCGCAGCGCGTGAAGCTCCATCGCCAGCACGTCGCCCCGGCGATCGACGTGCGCGCTTTCCAGCGCCGCCTCAGTCGCGCCGCTTGTCAGCAAGTCGCCGTGCGCCGCCTTCATACGCCGGTCGGTTTCCGCCTCGATTTCCGCGCGCATGTCCGGCGCGTTCATCATGGCGAGCAGCATTTCCCGCCCGTCCTCGTACCCGTACAGGTGCGCGATCACGTCGGGGTGCGCGCCGCCCTCTTTCTTGGCCGTGGTGTAGACCGCCCGCCCCTTCACCTTGGGCAGACGCGCCAGGCTTTCGGTGTTCTCGAGAATGGACACCACGGCGGCCTTGTTCAGCCGCGACGGGCGCAGCCCGCCCGGAATGTCGGAACCGTCCGGCAGCGTGCCGCGCGTGATGCCGTACAGCGCCCGGTATTCCTGCCGCTGGTGAATTTCCGCCGCGACGCCCTCGCGCACCTTGGCGGCCTCATCCTTCCACCATTGCAGCGTCGCGCGCTCGACTTCGTTCAGGTGCTTCTTGACCTGTCGCGTGCGCGCGTCCTCGCTGGCACGCGCGGCGGCGCGCTGGTAATCGGCAAACTGTTTCGGCGTCATGCCGATTTCTTCCGCCGAGCCAAACAGCGCCTTGAGATCGTACTGTTCCTCGACCAGCGCAATCTCTTCGTCGCTGGCAAGCAGGCGATCCATAACCGCCTTGACGCTGGGCGAAAATTGCACGTCCAATTGCTCGCCGCCGAGCCTCCGCTTGAGCGCGGCATATATCGACACCAGCCACGCGCGGAACCGATTGAATGCGTCCTGTAGCGCGACGCTGGGCGCCTGACCGGTGCGGAAATAATCCTCTGCGCCGCGCGCCCACTGTTCGTGCATGGCGCGGCCGATGTACGCCGCAGCGTCGGCGTCAGCGCCGGGCTCGCCGTCTTGGAAGAGTATGCGCGGATCGGCCGAAATTAAACCAGCCGCCTCCAAATCATTCCGATAAACAGGAAACCGCACATTGCTGTTTTCGGCTTTAACAGAAACATATTCGTTTCGGACATCAACAATCGTGCCAGCGTTTTTGCCGTCAAGTTTTTTCCCGAGCAAGCCGTCACGAAAATGGTACAAGCTCCCAGCGACCTGCGCCGGATCGCGGTCGCGCCAGAACCTAAAACCATCATAAGAAAGATTGTCTGTCGCAACAGAAACACCGCCCCGATTATAAAGAGCCGTCGCAACACCTTGCCGACGCGCAGCGGGCGAAACCTTCACATCAGCGACACGCCCCCTAGAATCGAGCCACATTTGGCCGACGAGAGAGCCAGCGCGAAACGCCTCAATTTTCTTGAAACCGGACTCCGTGCTGGTTGCAAACTCCAACCCTTCCGCCGGCGCCGCCTGCGCGAACACTCCGCCGCCGGTCAGATCGCCCGACCGCGCCATGCGCGCCACATCGTCCGGCGTCGTGGCGGCCAGCGCCGCCACCGCTTCCTCGTCATTCGCCTTGCGCGCGTAGGCCAGCGCCTCGTCACGGATCGGCTTGGCGTTGCCGGCCCACCAGTCGCGCACCGCGTTCCAGTCATCGACAAGCTGCGCATTCACGCCGCCGAACTCGCGCGCGTCGGCGCGCAACTGTTCAAGGAACAGGTGGCCGGACTCGTGCAGGAAGGTGGAGCGGTCGGCGTTCGCGCCGAGCCGGATCACCGTCGCGTCGGCTCCGAATTGGATCGAGCCGCGGTTGGGTTGTTCCAGAATCCGCGGATCGGCCGGATTGAACGCGCCGCGATTGTGGACGGATTTGATTTGCGTCGGCTCAAAGGCAACATAGGTATTCTTCCCGTCGCCATCGGGGAGAATGATTCCGTCGTATCCGCGGCCGATCAACTCATCAAGAGTTAGCTGATCGTATTCCCGCCAACCGGCGGGATTCTTGATCGACAGATACGCCTCGACAACCACGCCGCGCCCGGCCGCGCCAACCTCGCCAGCGTCGATTGCCGCCCGATCATTCGTAAACCAAAACTGCCCGCCGATGGTTTTCTTCTTGTCGAACTTCGTGAACTTCTTATCGGTGGAGTGATACACCACCAGCGGCTCGCCGTTCTCGTCAACGACCTTTGAATCACCGAACCATGCGCGGAAGGCTTCCGAGTCAGGAGCCGCCGCCTGTTCATAAACCCGCCCCGTCGCCGCCTCATACGCCGCGCGAATGTCCGC
>JAYNJY010000041.1:0-8383 GCA_038110665.1 Rhodospirillaceae bacterium
CGGCGTGGGTTTGGCGCACGCGGGTGGAGGAATAGTCGTTGCCGGATCCGTCGTCGACGGCGCTGACGGCGGTGGAGCCGAAGCCCAGTTTCTGGCCCATGGCGAGCAGCAGTTCGCAGTTGCCGCCCCGCTTGTGGCCGAAGACGAAGTCGTAGCCGGCGACCACGTGCCGGGCGCCGAACCCCTTGACCAGGACTTCGCGGATGAAATCCTCGGCCGGCCGCTGGGAGAACGCGCGATTGAAGCGCTGCACGATCATGGCGTCGACGCCGAGGCGCTCGAGCGCGCGCGCCTTGGTGCGGAAGGGGGTCAGGCGGAACGGCGCCAGGTCGGGTTGGAACACGCGCCTCGGGTGCGGCTCGAAGGTCAGCACCGCCCACGGCACCCTGGCGGCACGGGCGATGCGGCCGGCCTCGCCGATCACCGCCTGGTGGCCGAGATGGACGCCGTCGAAATTGCCGATGGCGATGGCGGCGCCGCGGGCCTCGCTGGGCAGCGTCTCGAAGTGGCGGTAGATGCGCATGGCGGCACAAGTTGTCAGCGTGGTCCGGCCGGGTCAAGCCTGCGGGGCGCGGCCGGGCTGGGCGAAAAAACTGATGCGCCGTCCGGTAGTTAACCGGAAACGGCGCGTCGTCGAGAGCAGTCGGATTGAAGCGGCCTTATTTGACCCGCGTCGGCACCATGATGGTGGCTTCGCCGTCGACGACGGTCTTGCCGCCGACGGTGCAGACGGTCTTCAATTCGATAAAGCGCTTTTCCGGGATCAGCTTGGTGATCGTGCAGGTCGCCGTCACCGTGTCGCCGGAGCGGACCGGCGCCTTGAAGCGCAGGTTCTGGTTGACGTAGATGCAGCCGGGTCCGGGCATCTTGGTACCGATCACGGTGGAGATGAAGCTGGCGGTCAGCATGCCGTGCGCGATGCGGCCCTGGAAGACCGTCTCGCTGGCGAATTCGTGGTTCAGATGCACCGGGTTGGTGTCGCCCGAGATGCCGGCGAAGGTGATGATGTCGGCATCGGTGATGGTCTTGGCGAAGATGTCCGTCATGCCCTCTTCGAGATCCTCGAAGTAGTAACCATGCAGCTTGTCGAGGGGATTGGTGACCGTATCCATGTCGCGGTTTCTCCGAACGAGGGCATTGCGAATATTGCAATGCAAAAAAATTTTGCACTGCGAAGTTACGTTAAAATCCGGGAACTCGCAATATGTGCTTTGCATAATATTTTGCATCGCCAAACGAAACGGAAAAGTTTTGACGACGCTCGGGCCCTGGGGTGCTATGGCTTGACCATGACGGTCACCGGGTATTCGAGGATTTCGGCGGTTTTGACCGTTCTGGCGCTGTCGGCGGCGATGGCCGCCCTGGCGCCGGCGACACCGGTCCGGGCCCAAGCGTCCGAACCGCCGCGGTTCGGGCTGCCGATCGACTGCCATCTGGGCGGAAGCTGCTGGCTGGTCAATCTGGTCGATCTCGATTCGGGGCCGGGGGTGCGGGACTACGCTTGCGGGCGCAACGCCTACGACGGTCACAAGGGAGTCGATATCGCGGTTCGCGACGGCACCGCCATGGAGCGCGGCGTCCCGGTGCTGGCGGCCGCCGAAGGCGTGGTCAAGGCCGGGCGCGACGGCATGCCGGACCAAATGCCGGACAAGACCTTCCGCGAAACCAAGAAGAACCTCTATTGCGGCAACGGCATCGTCATCGACCACGGCGGCGGCTGGGAAACCCAGTATTGCCACATGCGCTGGGGTTCGGTGGCGGTAAAGCCCGGCGACAAGGTGGATCGCGGCCAAAAGATCGGCATGGTCGGTCATTCCGGCATGGCCGAATTCCCGCACGTGCACCTCTCGGTGCGCCACCGGGGCCGGGTCATCGATCCGTTCCTCGGCCTGGCGACGCCCGCGGCGGGGCTGCCGGCGAGCTGCGGCCGGGCGGCGACGGCGCTTTGGACCAAGGCCGCGGCCCAGGCCCTGGCGCGACCGATGACGGAAGTCTTCAACGCCGGCTTCGCGGCGCAGACGCCGAAGGCGCTTGCCATCCGCGACGGGCTTTATCACGCCAAGGCGCTCTCGCGGCGCTCGCCGGTATTGATCTTCTGGGCCGAGACGTGGTGGGTGCGGGCCGGCGACCGCATGACGGTCAAGATCGTCGGTCCGGACGGCGCGGTCGTGGTCGAGCACGCGAGCACGCTCGAAAAAGACCAGGCCATCCGCATGGTCTACGCCGGCCGCAAGAAGCCGGGGCTGTTCTGGCCGGCCGGCACCTATGTCGGGACGGCGCGGCTGAGCCGGGCCGAGGGCGGCGCGATGCGGCATTTCGACGCCCGGCGCGAAGTGATCATGCGGGATTGACGGGGTCGGCATGGACAAGCCAGGCGGCATGGAAGGGTTCGAGGAAAAGCTGGCGGCGCTGACCCGGGCGTTCAACGAGCGTCTCGAGTTGCGCCACCGGGAACTGGCGGCGGCGGCGGCGGAACTGCAGGCGGCGGCCGACGAGGACGCAAAAGCCGCCGCGCTCGAACAGGTGCGCAAGCTGGCGCACGGCATCAGCGGCTCGGCCGCGACCTTCGGCCATCCGGCTCTCACGCGCCTCGCCCAGGCGCTGGAGGCCACCTGTCTGACTGCCATCGACAAGGGCGCCGGGCGGGGTGCCATGCGCACGGTGTTGGGGCGGTTGGCCAAACTGATCGCGGCGGTCGCGGCCGCGCGGCCGGACTAGCTTCCCAGGACCGGTTTTTAGGAACTAGCTTTTCAGCCGCCGCCTGGCGACCAGCCTGGGCGTCGCGCTGAGGCCGGCCTTGGTGCGGCTCTCGGTATTTTGCCGGGTCTTGGATTGGGCGGGCTCGCGTTTCGCCGGCGTCTTCCCGGTCCTGGTGCGGCCGGACTTGGCCTGTTGCGCATCCTCGAACAGGTCGACACGGGACTTGTCGCGCTTGGTCACGCGCCGCGTCTTGATCATGCCGAGGGTGCGCTGCACCAGCGGATCGCGGTCGAGGCGCTTGCGCGTCTTGCTTTCGTGTACGCGCGAAATTTCCCGTATCATCTTGGCGATGGCGCGCGGCGTTTGGCGCGGCTCGCTCCAGCGGACAAAGGCGGCGAGCGTCCAAGGATTGGCCGGCACGGCCGAGAGTCCGCGCCGCCGGCACCACTCGACGAAGGACTCCCAGGCCTTGTTTTGCGCACTGCGCGCCATGGCGGAAGCGGCTCCGTACCCAATTCACACGCCAAAAGCTTGTTGGCGACGATCGTTCAGGGTATCAGGCGGGGACCGGCGGGCAAAGCCCCGACGCGGTCGCGGGCGAGGAGTCGGGGAGGCAGCTATGAAGACCTACGCCATTGCCGCGGTGCCGGGAGACGGCATCGGCACCGAGGTCATCGAGGCCGGGATCGAGGTTCTCGCCGCGCTAGCCGGGCACGACGGCGGCTTCGACCTCAAGATCGAACGCTTTCCCTGGGGCAGCGACTACTACCTCGAACATGGCCGCATGATGCCGGCGGATGCGCTCGAGCGCCTGAAGCCATTCGACGCCATCTACTTCGGCTCGGCCGGCGACCCACGCGTGCCGGACCACATCACGCTCTGGGGCCTCAGGCTCGCCATCTGCCAGCCTTTCGACCAGTACGCCAACGTGCGCCCGGCGCGCCTGCTGGTCGGGATCGAGGGGCCGCTCCGGGGCGTCGGCCCGGATGATCTCGACTGGGTCATCGTGCGCGAGAACACTGAGGGCGAATACGCCGGCGCCGGGGGGCGCGTCCATGCCGGCCACGGCCATGAGGTCGGCCTCGACGTCGCCGTGTTCACCCGCGCCGGGGTCGAGCGCGTGCAGCGCTTCGCCTTCGAACTGGCGCGCTCGCGCCCGGCCAAGCACCTGACCCTGGTGACCAAGTCGAACGCGCAGCGCCACGGCATGGTGATGTGGGACGACGTGTTCGCCGCCATCAGGGGCGACTATCCAGACGTCGCCACCGACAAGATGCTGGTCGACGCCATGACCACGCGCATGGTGCTGAAGCCCGGGTCCATCGACGTCGTTGTCGCCACCAACCTGCATGCCGACGTGCTCAGCGATTTGGCCGCGGCGCTGACCGGCAGCCTCGGCATCGCGCCGACCGCGAACCTGAATCCGGAACGCAAGTTCCCCTCCATGTTCGAGCCGATCCATGGCTCCGCCTTCGACATTATGGGCAAGGGCATCGCCAATCCGATCGGCGCCTTCTGGTCGGCGTCGATGATGCTGGAACACCTGGGCGAGGCGCGCGCCGCGGCGACGCTGATGGCCGCCATCGAGCGGGTCACGGCGGCCGGCGAGCACCTGCCCGCCGACTTGGGTGGGAGCGCGACGACGCGCCAGGTCACCGACGCGGTGATCGCCGCCCTGGAGGGGCGAAATGACTGAGCGGCGGGGTTATCGCTTGCAGATCGCAGGTATGCGCACCAATTCGGTATTAGCCGTGGCGGCGCGGCCGGAGCTAATCATCGGGGGAAAATCGTCATGACCGAAACGCCGGCCTGGGATGGCTACCGTGCCTTCGTCGTCACCGAAAAGGTGGCGGAGAGCGAGACCGTCGCGTCGTTTTACCTGAAACCCGAGGAGGGCGGCGCGTTGCCGGCGTTCCGGCCGGGCCAGTACATCGGCGTCAAGCTCGACGTGCCGGGCGAGATCGTGCCGGTGATGCGGAGCTACACGCTTTCGGACAGCCCCGCGCGGCTCGACCACTACCGGCTTTCGATCAAGCGCGAACCGGCGCCGGCCGATGCGGCCGATGCGCCTCCCGGTGCAGCCTCCAATTTCATGCATGACCACGTCGAGGTCGGTTCGGTGCTGCAATTGCGCGCGCCGGGCGGCGATTTCGTGCTGCGCGCCGAAGGCAAGGGGCCGGTCGTGTTGCTCGCCGGCGGCATCGGCTGCACGCCCTTGCTCAGCATGCTGACCGCCGTCGCCGACGCGGGCTCGGCGCGCGACGTCTGGTTCGTGCAAGGCGTCAGGAACGGCGCCGAGCACGCCTTCGGCGAACACGTCCGCGCGCTCGCCGCCGCGCATCCGAATATCCATGTACACGTGCGCTACAGCCGGCCCGGCCCGGCCGACGTCGAGGGCCGCGACTACGACAGCGTCGGCCACATCGACGTCGAGTTGCTGCGCCGCCTCGGCATCGGTACCTGGCCGCAGTTCTATATGTGCGGCTCGACGCCGTTCATGCAGGCGCTTTACAAGGGGCTGATCGACTGGGGCGTCGATGCGTTCCAGATCAACTACGAGTTCTTCGGCGCCGCCTGTGATCTGTTGGGCCGCGATCAGCCCAAACCGCAGGCCGAGGACACCGGCGAAAGCCACCAAGTCACGTTCAAGGCGTCGGGCGTCACCGCGACCTGGACGCCGGCGTCGGGCAGCATCCTCGGCCTGGCGGAGGCGACCGGCGTCAAGGCCGCGTCGTCCTGCCGCTCGGGAATCTGCCACACCTGCCTGGCCAGGGTCGTCGAAGGCGGCTTCGCCTACACCCACGATGAAATCATCCCGCCCTCCGGCGACGACGAGCTCCTGATCTGCAGCGCGCGGCCGACCGGCGACCTGGTGCTCGATGTCTGACCGCCGCCGGCCTTGCTACTGCATGCGCGGTGGCGCGCTCTCGCGGAGTGCCGGCACGTAGTCCGAGTCGGTGTAGAGGATGTGGCCGGTCAGCCAGCCCTTGAGGAATTCCAGGAACGCTTCGCGGTTGAAGTCGCCCGGCCGGTCGTCGAACTGTTCCTTGAGCGCGAACACGTGCGCCGACAGGCGCCGGTGCGCCTCGGCGTGGTCCTCCAGGTCCTCGTAGCCGGCGTCGGCCATCAAGGATTCCTCGCGGACGAAGTGTACGTTGACGTAATTGACCAGTCCCGAAAGCGTCGTCGCCAAGTCGTCGTCGCTGGCGCCGGCGACGAACTTGTCGTGCAGATCGTTGACGAACATGAACAGGATCTGATGGTCGTTGTCGATGTCGGCGATCCCGGTTGCGTACTCGTCCGACCATTCCATGAACGGCATTTGAACCTCCCTCGTCGTCACCGGAAACTCAGCGTTGCATTGTAGCAACTAAAGCGGAAATCCGGGTTGATGGAGATCAAGCGGCCGGCATTGTGTTCCGGCATGTTCCCATGCGCGCCGGAATGCGCTAGCCCTCCCGATACAATCGGCCGGATGCGCGAAGGGGGGGCGCCAGCCATGTCCGATACCGCCCAGCAACAGCCGCGCCGGCCCAATGCCAGTCCCCGACCCGGCGCGGGCTTGCCGTTCCATGATCGCATCAACGCCATCACCACCCAGGACCCGTGGCTGTGGCTGGCGGCGGGCTGGCGCGACCTGCGCCGTGCGCCGGCCTGCAGGATCGGTTACGGCGCGCTGTTCGTGGCCAGCGGCTCCGCCGTCACCTTCGGCCTTTACCAACTCCACCTGACCTACATGATCTGGCCGATGGCCGCCGGCTTCATCTTAGTGGCGCCGGTGTTCTGCACCGCCTTCTACGAGATCAGCCGTCGGCTCGAGGACGGCGACGAGATTGGCTTCGTTCCGCTCGCCCGGGCCTGGGGGTCGAACGCCAAGAGCGTGCTCGGCGCCGGCCTCGCTCTGGTGTTCTTCATGATCCTCTGGATTCGCGTGGCGGCGCTGATCTACGCCATCAATTTCCGCTACACCGGGCTCTCGATCCAGGAGATGACGGTGAAGACCTTCTTCACGCCGGAAGACATAACGGTGCTCGCCGTCGGCTCCGCCATCGGCGCGGTGCTCGCGTTCTTCCCCTTCCTGGTCAGCGCCGTCTCGCTGCAGGCGATGCTCGGCCAGGGCATGGAGTTCCTGGGTAGCGTCATCGTCTCGGTGATGGCGGTCAGCCGCAACTTCGGGCCGATGATGCTGTGGGCGGCGATCATCGTCGCCATCACCGCGGTCGGGCTCGCGTGTACCTTCGTCGGCCACGCCGTGACCATGCCGCTGGTCGGCCATGCCAGCTGGTACGCCTACCGCACGCTGGTGCGCGAACCTTCCTGAAGCCTAGTCCTGGGCGCGGAACGAGGCCAGGTACTGGCGCGACTTCTCGACGTAGTGTTCGGCCGCCCAGTGCATCTTGGCGATCTGCTCGTCGGTAAGCTCGCGTTTGACTTGGCCGGGCTGACCGATGACTAGCGAGCGCGGCGGGATGACCTTGCCCTCAGGGATCAGCGCGCCGGCGCCGATCAGGCAGTCCTCGCCGATCACCGCGCCGTTGAGCACGACGCTGCCGATGCCCAAGAGCGAGCCGCGGCCGATGGTGCAGCCGTGCAGCATGACCATGTGGCCGATGGTGACGTCCTCGGCGAGGGTCAGCGGGAAGCCCATGTCGGTGTGCAGCACGCAGCCGTCCTGCACGTTGGAGCGTTCGCCCAGCGTGATCGGTTCGTTGTCGCCGCGCAGCGTCGCGTTGAACCAGACGCTGGCGTCCTTCTTCAGGATCACCTTGCCGATGACGCAGGCGCTGGGCGCGATCCAGTTGCCGTCCGGGTGGGTTTCGACGCGGTCGTCGCCGAGGGCGTATTTCATGAGGCTTCCTTCTTGAATGCTCGATCGTCTTGCCGTTGCGGATGGCCGGCATGTTAACAGCCGCAATGCCGCGCCGCACCCCGTTCATTGACGTTGCCGCCGCGCGTTGTAGACTCGCCCCATGCGCGCTTGCGTGACCGGTTTTCTCTCCGCCGTCGCTTTCGGCCTGGCATCGCTGCACGGTGCCGGAGCCGGCGAGGTCGTGCGCGAACCGGCGCGCAATGCAGTTTCGAAAGCCGATACCGAGGTCGCCCCGGAGTTCGCCAAGGCCGGCGGCACCGAGCTCGGCACCTTCACATTGCAGTTCGAAAACGATCTGTTCGCCGGCACCGACCGCAACTATACCAACGGCGTCCGGTTGTCGTGGTTGTCGCCGGAGGGCGGCAAGACCCTGCCGATCCTGCAGTACGGCCGCGACCTACTCGCCAAGATCGCTCGGGACGAGAACCGCAAGACCCGGTTCGGCTGGGCCTTGGGCCAGGAGATCTATACGCCCGGCGACCGCCATGCCACCGCCGTGATCCCCGACGACCGGCCCTATGCCGGCTGGCTCTACGGCGCGCTGTCGCTGCACAGCGTGATCGAGGGCGAGAAGGGGGCCAGGACCTCCGAATCGGTCGAACTCCGCCTCGGCATCGTCGGTCCCGAGGCGCTCGGCGAGCAGGCCCAGGATTTCGTCCATTCGGTGCGCCTGATCGAGAAGTTCGACGGTTGGGACAACCAGCTCGGCTCCGAACCGGGCATCCTGATCGCCTACGAGCGGCGCTGGCGCTTTGCCAAGCCGTGGGATATCGGCGGCGGCGTGCAGTGGGATTTCGTGCCGCACGCCGGCGC